>CACZSZ010000056.1 GCA_902783945.1 uncultured Lachnospiraceae bacterium | reverse complement strand
TATTATGCGCTGGCGGCGGAGATCATTTATGATGTGCCCGGCAAAGCAGAAGATAAACAGGAGATGTTTGACGCTTCCGATGAGACGTACACTGCTTTTCTCGTGGGTATCTGTCCGGCAAAGCTTTCGCCGGCGGCCCTGGGGTATTCCGATCAGTCGGTAGGACAGCTGGAGCGGCGCTGGGAAATCTATAAACCAAAAGTAGGGTTTTTATATCCTTCTTTCCGCGACAGGGGAACCGATCTTTCCGAAGCGGTCTTTTATACGAAGACGCCGAAGGAGGAGCAGGTCCTGTACAGGGTCTTTGCAGTCAGAGAAGAAGATATTCCCGAAACGAAAAACGAGAAGAAAGAAAACCTGGCAGAACTGCTTTCTGAAGCGGAGCTCAGTATAGAAGAAGCCGCTGCTGTGACGGAGTCCATTCAGGAGATGGCAGAGGAAAATCCGGAGAGTGTTCTGGGAAAGCAGGAGATCGTGCATATCCTGCAGGAAAATACGCAGGCGGATACGGAAATACTGACGGAAAGCTACGAAGAAGTCATCCGGCAGGAAATCCCCGTGACCGTGGCGGCTGAGAAAAAAATCAGAATAAAGACAGAGTCCTGTGAAGTCAGCATTCAGACTGATCATGCGGAACTGATCCGTGAGGAGATCCTCGATGGAGTACGATACATCTGTGTGCCCGCGGACGGTGCTGTTACCGTGAACGGGATCACTACGGTGAACAGGCTGGGAACGCCGGAAGATCCGGAAACAGAGGATAAATAGAAATTCGATAAAAAGAGCACAAGCGGAGTATACACACTATGCAAATCACAAATATACTGGCAAAAGAACTGCAGATCCGTCCGGCTCAGGCTGAGGCGGCAGTTAAACTGATCGACGAAGGCAATACGATTCCGTTTATTGCACGGTACCGCAAGGAGGTCACAGGCTCGCTGAACGATGAGGTGCTGCGCAGCCTTTATGAGCGCCTGAATTATCTGCGCAGGCTGGATGAGCAGAAGGAAAAGGTGCGGCAGAGCATCGAAGAGCAGGGGAAAATGACACCGGAACTGACGGCGGCGATCGACGCGGCAGAGACGCTGGTCGCACTGGAGGACATCTATCGGCCGTTCCGGCAGAAGCGGCGCACGCGTGCTTCCATAGCAAGAGAAAAAGGGCTGGAGCCTCTGGCAGAAACGATCCGTTCGCAGACAGCAGACAGACCTCTTGCAGAACTTGGCGCCGCGTATGTTTCTGAAGAAAAGGGAGTTGGTTCGGCGGAAGAAGCCGTAGCCGGGGCCTGCGATATTCTGGCGGAACAGATCGCGGAAGAGGCCATGTACCGCACCTGGATCCGTGACAGGACCCGGGAGATGGGAAGACTTGTCTCCGCAGCGAAGGATGAAACTGTAAAGTCGGTGTACGAGAACTATTATCAATATGAGGAACCGGTCGCCAAAATTGCCGGACACCGTGTACTGGCAGTCAACCGCGGAGAGGCGGAAAAGATCCTGACCGTCCGGATCCAGGCACCGGTCGACGGGATCATCCGCTATCTCGAAAACAAGGTGATCCGTAAGGAAGAACCATACTGCGCGCCTGCTCTGCGGGATACGGTCCGGGATGCATACGACAGGCTCATCGCACCGGCTGTGGAGCGTGAGATCCGCAATGAGCTGACGGAAAAAGCGGAAGACGGGGCAATCCGTGTTTTCGGAAAGAATCTGCGCCAGCTGCTGATGCAGCCGCCGATCGCCGGACAGACTGTTCTCGGCTGGGATCCGGCATTCCGGACAGGCTGTAAGCTGGCTGTGGTGGACCCGACAGGAAAAGTCCTGGATACGACAGTCGTTTATCCTACAGCGCCTACAAACGCCCGAAAGATTGCTGAGGCCAAGTCTGCAGTGGAGCAGATGATACGAAAATATGGAATTTCACTGATTTCAGTGGGGAATGGAACGGCATCAAGAGAGTCAGAACAGGTAATTGTGGAGCTTCTGCACGAAATACCGGAAAAGGTACAGTATGTGATCACCAATGAAGCGGGAGCTTCGGTATATTCTGCCAGCAAGTTGGCCACAGAAGAATTTCCGCAATTTGATGTGGGACAGCGCAGTGCCGCTTCGATTGCGAGACGGGTGCAGGATCCGCTGGCCGAGCTGGTAAAGATCGATCCGAAAGCCATCGGCGTGGGACAGTATCAGCATGACATGGATCAGAAAAAACTCGGAGAAGCGTTGAACGGTGTGGTCGAGGCATGTGTCAATGAGGTCGGTGTCGATCTGAACACAGCTTCGGCAGCACTGATGGAGCATATCTCCGGTATCACAAAAACAACGGCGAAAAACATTGTTCAGTACCGTGAGGAAAACGGACGATTCTACTCCAGAAAAGATCTTCTGAAAGTACCCAAGCTGGGCCCGAAGGCGTTTGAGCAGTGTGCCGGCTTTATGCGGATCGCCGGCGGCAAAGAGCCGCTGGACGCAACGGCCGTGCATCCGGAAAGCTACGCAGCGGCAAAAAAACTATGCGAACGCTGTCAGATCAAACCGGAGGAATTGATCGGCAAACCGGCAGCCGGGAAGAAAGGAAACCATACGGATTCTGCAGGGGCGGCTGCAGAAAGAAAATCAGCGTCAGCGAAATTAAGCCTGACTGACGAACAGATCCGGCAGTATGCTCAGGAACTGGACGTTGGAGAGATCACTCTGCGGGATATCCTGGCAGAACTGCGAAAGCCGGGGCGCGACCCGCGCGAAGACATGCCTAAGCCGGTCCTGCGAAGCGATGTTCTTTCCATGGAAGATCTGCAGCCCGGCATGATCCTGAAGGGCACCGTTCGGAATGTCATCGATTTCGGAGCATTCGTGGACATCGGCGTGCATCAGGATGGCCTGGTGCATATCTCACAGCTGTCCTCAAAAAAGTTCGTGAAGCATCCGCTGGAAGTGGTCAGCGTGGGAGACATTGTAGAGGTTAAAGTACTCAGCGTGGATCTGCAGAAAAAAAGGATCTCACTGACGATGAAGCTGTAAATATATAGATAAAATATA
>CACZSZ010000055.1 GCA_902783945.1 uncultured Lachnospiraceae bacterium | reverse complement strand
GCCGCTGTAAACCTTCTTGAGATCCTTCATAATTACTTCTGCCATGTTTTTACGCCCTGACACAACGGCCTCCGCCAGAGTGCCTCCCGGTGCATCGCACCGTATTACGACAGGTCTCCACACTGCCGCACCGCGGGCGCGCGGCTAATTCCTCCTTTTCTTTTGTACAGCGTCACATGACGTGGAGTGCGCCGCTGCCAACAGATTTTCGTTTTTCTCCGGCGAAAACGATAAAGACCTATATTTCGGATCTGTACTCCGGTACAGTTCCTTTCAATGTATACTGCCCGGCATCTATGACCGTCCGGCCTATGGAACGGAAACGGATCTCTTCCGCGTCCTCCGGGCTGTACAATACAAAGGATGCCGCCTGCTCACCGCCGTTGACAAACACTTCCAGACTATAGCGGTCAAGCAGGATACGCAGGTCCAGCGCTCCGTCTATAAGACGGACGGGAATGCTTCTCATGTTTACGATATCATGCGGATAGCCGCTTCTTGTTCTGTCGATGGTAAGCTGTGAGAGCACAGGATCAAACTCCAGCGTCGTCTGCACGTTTTTCCCTGCAGCCAGATCGATGAAAAACCGCTTTGTCCCTTCTTCTGACCCATCAGGCCGGACGGTCACACTCAAGTCAACACTCCGTCCGCCGATCCCGGGAAGTTTGCTGCAGCCGTCCACTGTTATCCCCTCATACGCCGTGTGCTCCTCTCGTAAGGATTCCAGTTCACGCACCGGGTTCTGCAGAAGCAGTCCGTTCCGGAAAGAAATCTCCCTCGGGATCGTCATCTGTCCGTTAAACGCCAGATCCTCCCGACAAAACTGACTTGTCTCCCAGTTCTGCATCCACGCGATCATGATCCGGCGCCCGTCGGGAAGAAGCAGTGTCTGCGGCGCATAAAAATCAATGCCGCAGTCGACCGGCTGTGCACCTTCCGGCACAAACCGTCCGTTCTCCTTCTCATACCGCCCGTACATGCAGACCGTTCCAAGTCCCGGATGAAAAGCAGGATCAGCACCTGTGCTCATCTGCACGCTGAACAGTAGGATATCTGTTCCATCCAGTGGGAACAGATCCGGACATTCCCACATGCTCCCGTACCGGCCGTTATTGGCCAGGAGTGTTCCGCTAAAGTGCCAGGAAAAACCGTCCGCACTCTCGTAAACGAGGATTGCTCCTGTACCGTCAGCAGCCCGGTTCGCCACGAGTGCCTTATACTTTCCGTCCTCTTCCCATATTTTCGGATCACGGAAATCCGCCTCGCTGCCGCCTTCCGGCAGATCCTGGGATGAGAGGACCGGATTCTTCTCATACTTCACATAGTTGCAGCCGTCCCCAGCCGCGATACATTGTACCTGTCTGTATCCTTCTCCCCCGTCATTCTCACGAAATCCGGTATACATCAGCAGATGCCGTCCGTCCGGCAGTGTAAGTGCCGATCCTGAAAAACAGCCGTCGCGGTCATATCCTTCCGAGGGTGCAAGTGCACATGGAAGATACGTCCAGTTTACAAAATCTTCCGTTGCGGCATGCCCCCAGCAGATCTGTCCAGGCTGTCTCCCATACGGATTCGCCTGATAAAACAAATGCGCACGATCCGCATAGACAGACAATCCGTTCGGATCATTGATCCATCCGGTCAGTCCGGTCAGATGAAAGGCCGGGCGCCTTGCGGGATCATAGGCCTGTATCATCTCTTTTTCAAAGGCTCTTGTCTTTTCCAGTGTTTTATTCATCAGTCTTCCCTGTGCGGATCCAGGCAAACGCGTACGGTGCCAGAGGTCCCCATCCTGCTGTCTGTACTTCACCTGTCATCAGATTTGTTCCATCCGGATACGGTACGTCTTTCCATTGTCCGGAAAAGTTGAAAAAGGCGACCAGGCCGGCACCGTTGTATTCCCGGTATACACCGAGAACGGCATCCGATCCGGTATCGAAAGTATGTCCGTCTGCGTCGGCCCGGAAGACCGGCTCAGCAGCACGGATCTTTTCGAGTTTTCGCAAAGCCTGGAACAACCTGCCCTCACGGGTATCCGGATCATTCCGCCGCTCAGCGGCCGTCCAGCTGAATGGTCCCCGGTGCAGATATCGGCTGTCATCCTGCATGTTCGGATCCTCATGATAAGGATAATAATTCAACTGTCCGATCTCATCACCGCTGTACAGGACAGGAATCCCGCTCTGCGTCATCATAAAAGCATGCAGCATCAGGATCCGGCTCATCGCCAGTGCTTCTGCCTCCGGATCCTGGGATGTCTCAAGTCCGCAAAGTGAAGCCGTCGTTCCGCAGAGCCGTGCATCCCCGAGGCGAAGATCCTCGTTGTACAGTTCACCTCTGGCATAACTTTCGTTCCATCTTCCTGTAAACCAGTCATTCAGAAACCGCTTATGCGGAACTTCCCTCATTCCGAACCGCATCAGGAACGGATAATCCAGACCCCAGCCGATATCGTCATGACAGCGCAGGTAGTTCTGGAACACGGCCGTCTTCGGCATGGCAAAGACCTGATCCATCTGACTTCGGAGCAGACGCGCATCCTGTGTCGCGAGCGAATGCCATGTCGTACACATGGTCGTCACATTGTAAAGCAGATGACATTCCGGCTTATCCGGAGTGCCGAAATAGGCAGCGACCTTCTGGGGTTCCATGACCACTTCGCCGAGAAGCAGTACACTGGGGCACACCACATAGCAGGCCAGATGCAGGATCCGGGCGATCGTGTGTACCTGCGGCAGATTCCGGTTGTCCGTACCGATGGCTTTCCAGATATAGGGAATAGCATCCAGCCGAAGAACATCGACACCTCGGTTGGCAAGAAACAGAAGGTTTTCCGTCATATCGTTCAGCACCATGGGATTGGCATAGTTCAGATCCCACTGATAGGGATAGAACATTGTCATGACCACTTTCTGACAGTCATCCAGCCAGGTAAAATTTCCCGGTGCGGTCGACGGAAAAACATCCGGCACCGTCTTTTCGATCTCTGCAGGAATATCCCAGTTGTCATAGAAAAAGTAGCGGTTCCTCGCGGCGGGATCTCCTGCCCGTGCCGCCTTTGCCCAGGCGTGATCTTCGCTCGTATGATTCATAACAAAGTCGAGGCAGAGGGAAATACCGTTTCTGTGACAGAGATCAGCCAGTTTTTCCAGGTCGTCCATCGTGCCGAGTCCGTCCTGTACGCGCCGGAAATCCGCCACTGCGTACCCGCCGTCGCTGCGTTCCGCGACCGTGGCAAGAAGCGGCATCAGATGCAGATAATTTACGCCGCATTCCAGCAGATACGGCAGCTTTTCCTGCACGCCCTGCAGTGTACCGGCAAATTTGTCGACATACATCATCATGCCGAGCAGATCATTGGAACGGTACCAGTCAGGATCCTCCAGGCGCATTTTGTCTCTCTCTTTCAATGCCCGTTTTCTCTGCCTGCTGCAGGTCATCAGCACGTCGACAAAATAGGAAAATGCCTCTTCATCCCCGTTGTAAAGTTCCATATACAGCCATTTCAGTTCGTCATAGCACTCTTTTAAACGTGTAGTCACTGTTGTCTTCATTCGCATTCAATCCGTTCAAAATAATATAGTGCGGCAGGAGCGTTCCCGGAAAACGGTCTTGTTGCAAAAGCGCCCTGCATCAGTTCTGCTCCGGAAAATATCTGACCCGAAAGCGTCCTGTCTCCGGCCTGTACAGTTTCCGGTTCCACACAGGTCAGCCGGTACTGTGCCTGTTCCTGCAATCCTCTGAGATACCATGTCACCGCTTTGGCATTAGCCTGCGGATCCGTATCCGCCGCGAACACCAGTGCTTCGGAAGCATCCTCTGCCCGGATCTCCCAGGCAAACAGCGGATCCAGCCCGCGTTCCCCGCGAAGCCTGCTGTATACGCCTGTCCGGATCAGTCCGGCATACTTCCGGTAGATGCCGACGTACCGTCGGAGTTCTTCCTTCTCTTCTTCCGACAGCCGGGCCGGATCCAGTTCCAGTCCGAAGGTTCCGCTCATGGCCGTCAGTGCCCGGAGTGAAAGCGGCACGGTGCGTCCGGTCTGTCCGTTCGGCACGTCTGAAACATGTGCGCCCACACATTCCGGCGGATATCCGAAAGAATATCCCCGCTGTATGGAAAGCCTTGCGACTGCGTCGGTATCGTCGCTTCCCCAGATCTGCGGGAAAAAATACAGGATCCCCGCATCAAACCGGCCTCCGCCTCCAGCGCACCCTTCAAAGAGCACATGCGGGAACGCCGATATCAGCCGTTCCATCAGGTTGTACATACCGAGCACATACCGGTGGGATACTTCTCTCTGCCTGTCCGGCGGCAGTGCCATGCTGTACAGATCCGCCAGATTCCGGTTCGCATCCCACTTCACGTAGCGGATCCCGCCGTCTTCCAGCAGCCGGGCGATCTGTCCGTAAATACAGTCCACGACATCCTGGCGGCTCAGATCCAGCACCAGCTGGTCACGCCCCATGACCGGGTTTCTTCCCGGCACGCGCAAAGCATAATCCGGATGTTTCCGGAACAGTTCCGAATCCTCGCTTACCATCTCAGGCTCGATCCAGATTCCAAATGACAGTCCGTGGTCCCGGACAGCTTCTTCCACTGCCGAAAGACCATGCGGAAATTTCTCTGTATCCGCTGTCCAGTCTCCAAGTGCTCTTGTATCGCTGCTCCGCCCGGCAAACCAGCCGTCGTCCAATACGAACAGATCTGCGGAAAGCCGTGCGGCCTGTTCCGCCAGTGCGCAGATCCGTTTTTCGTCAAAATCCATAAAGACCGCTTCCCAGCTGTTTAACAGTACAGGAGGCTTTTTCCATTCCTCCGGCCACCGGAGGATGTGTTTTCGGAAAAACCTGTGCATCTGCTGAGAAAGGCTCTCCAGTCCTTCCCTGCTGAATGTCAGCAGCACCTGCGGTGTCTCAAAGATTTCCCCGGGTTCCAGCCGCCATGTAAACGTGTCCCGGTTGATCCCTGTGACGACACGGACTGATTCCTTCTGATCCACCTCGATATCCGTACGGTGATTTCCGGAATAGACCGGCATCACGCCGATACACCATCCCTGTTCTTCGGTCGTGTTTTCTTCACAGATGATCGTAAAGGGATTGTGATGATGACCTGACATGCCGCGTCCGGACGAGACCGTCTGGATCCCGTGCGCCAGTACACAGCGCTCTTCCTGCATTTCCATGGTGTGCCGTCCGTAAAAGTGGATCCGCTCCGTATACCGTTCCGGCAGATCCAGACACATCGAAGCTGCCGCCAGCAGCGTCACCGCATGATCCCCAGCATTT
Source organism: uncultured Lachnospiraceae bacterium (assembly GCA_902783945.1). Taxonomy (GTDB): domain Bacteria; phylum Bacillota; class Clostridia; order Lachnospirales; family Lachnospiraceae; genus Bilifractor. The sequence continues at coordinate 1,071 of CACZSZ010000055.1, read as the reverse complement.
TTCAGCCGCACCGCGCGTGTGATCACATCTTTTTCAAAGAACACTCCGTATTGAAGCTCTGCTTCCAGACCGGTTGCCTCATCGGTCAGGACCACATGCAGTGTCTCCGACTCTGCTTCCGGGTCTCTGGCGGCAGGCATTCCCCGCAGCGTATAGACTCTTTTTTCTGTATCATAACTCCTGACCCGAAAATCACATCCGCAGATTCCTTTATCGCTGATGAGATCAACGGCTGCTGTGCGGAAATCCCCTATATTGCTTCCCGGGTATTCCAGCGGAAGCTGGTCAACGGAATAGTTTCTGCCTTCCCGGATCTCATAGGGATTCATGGAAAAGCCATGATCCGCCGGTACGATCGAGCGGGCAAACATTCCTTCTGCCCGCGGCCCGTAATACACATGCAGCAGATGCCCTCCGCGTCCGATCTGCATCTGATAGGTCGTATGTGCGGTATGCAGTGTCAGTATCCCGTATTCGGAATCAATCCGGATACTCATGTGCCGTCGTTCTCCTCCAGATGTTCAAAAACAGGTCTGTATAACAATGCGCAGACATAGACAGGTACAGAAAAGCCAAACAGGAACAGCAGGGGAATGCCGATAGAATAAAAGTGGATGCCGCCGACATATACGGCTACTTCAAACACGACCATTCCCAGGGTGCGCGGAAACCAGCCGATGGCCAGTCTCGCCGAATTCTTTAATGTTTCCTTCAGTGTATTTTCAAAGCGTGCCGTCAGGGCAAACGCATAATTTCCGATAGCCAAAACCAGCAGACCGACTGCCGCTGATACAAAACGGAACGGTGGAAGTGTCACCGACGCCGCCAGATAATTCATAATGATCAAACATGCCGCACCGATAAAGATCAGTCCCAGAGGGATCCCTTTTTTCAGGTTTGCCCGGAATGCCGGGAAAAACATGCGGTACGGGTACGTCTCTTCGTGCAGTACGATCTTGTACACGACATCGTGCAGCGCCGTCAATGCTGCGCCGGCCGTAACGACCGGCAGACAGCATAACAGCGTCAGCATATTCAGGACAAGCAGGTCTGCCGCTGTCGACAGAGCCT
>CACZSZ010000054.1 GCA_902783945.1 uncultured Lachnospiraceae bacterium | reverse complement strand
GCAGAAGAGTCGTATGTGTATTTTGTACATTCCTACTATCTTAAGGCAGCAGAGGAAGAAATCGTAAAAGCGGTAACAGAATATGGCGTATGTATTCATGCTGCTGTCGAAAAAGACAATGTATTTGCAACACAGTTTCATCCGGAAAAGAGTTCGGATGTCGGACTTGCCATGCTGCGTAATTTTGCCGCAGTCGGAAAGGGGGAGTGAAGATGCATACCAAGCGGATCATTCCCTGTCTGGATGTCGACAAAGGCCGGGTGGTTAAAGGTATTAATTTTGTACAGCTTCGCGATGCGGGAGATCCGGTGGAAGTCGCAAAGGCTTATGATAAGGCAGGCGCCGATGAACTGGTCTTTCTGGATATCACGGCCTCCAGTGACGACAGGGCAACAGTCGTGGATATGGTGCGGAGCGTGGCGGAAACAGTTTTTATACCGTTTACAGTCGGAGGAGGTATACGGACAGTAGACGATTTTCGTATGCTGCTGCGCGAGGGAGCCGATAAGATATCGATCAATTCGTCAGCTATTGTGCGGCCGGAACTGATTTCAGAAGCAGCGGATGTGTTTGGGAGCCAGTGTGTAGTTGTGGCGATCGACGCGCGTCGGAGAGAAGACGGAAGCGGATGGACCGTATATAAAAACGGCGGCCGGATCGATGTCGGGCTGGATGCCGTTGAGTGGGCAGCAAAGGCGGAAAAACTTGGTGCGGGTGAAATCCTGCTGACAAGTATGGACTGTGACGGTACAAAAGCCGGATATGATCTGGAACTTACCTCTGCCATCGCGGAAGCGGTCGGTATTCCCGTGATCGCTTCGGGCGGAGCCGGGACGAAAGCACATTTTTACGATGCACTGACTGCCGGAAAGGCCGATGCGGCACTGGCAGCATCACTCTTTCACTATAAAGAACTGGAGATCTGTGATCTGAAACACTATCTGAGGGACAGAGGTGTATCAGTGCGGATGGATTAAGAAAGGAAGATCAGGATGCCTCCTCTTTCCGGAGAATGGGAACAGGCCCTGCGGCCGGAGTTCCGAAAACCCTATTACAGACAGCTGTTCCGCACTGTAGGAGAGGAATACCGCCGGTATACCGTATACCCTCCGGCAGATGACATTTTCAATGCGTTTCATTTTACGCCGCTCCCCGACGTACGTGTGGTGATCCTGGGACAGGATCCTTATCATGAAGAAGGACAGGCGCATGGACTGAGTTTTTCCGTACGGCCCGGGATTGAAATTCCGCCGTCTCTGGTCAATATCTATCAGGAACTGCATGATGATCTGGGATGTCCGATCCCGCAGACCGGCTGTCTCGAGAAATGGGCACGTCAGGGTGTGCTGCTCCTGAATACGGTACTGACGGTACGTGCTCATCAGGCTAATTCGCATCGTGAGATCGGCTGGGAGGAATTTACCGATGCAGCGATACGTATCCTGGCAGAGCAGGCGAGACCGATGGTTTTTATTCTGTGGGGAAGGCCGGCACAGCGTAAGCAGAGCATGATATACAGGCCGGATCATATGGTGATCGCTTCTCCGCACCCCAGTCCGCTGTCGGCTTACCGCGGATTTTTCGGCAGCAGACCGTTCTCAAGAACAAACCGATTTTTGGAAGAGCACGGACTTGCACCGATAGACTGGGATATAACAAATAGGACTGTCGTTTTATGAAAAAAAGCAACCTTGTAAAAAATGCATCGGTTCTCATGATCGCTTCGATCGTGTCGCGTATCATCGGTCTGCTGTACCGCCGGCCGCTTGCTGCGGCGATCGGTTCTGTCGGCATGGGATATTACGGATTTGCAAGCGGACTGTATTCCATCCTGCTTCTTATTTCGTCCTACAGCATACCGATGGCAATTTCCAAGATCGTTGCCGAAAAAAACGCAAAGAGAGAGTATAAAAGTGCCCACAAAACATTTCGCGGAGCGCTTATGTATGCTTTCATCGTCGGCGGCGTGACGGCGATGATCTGCTGGTTCGGCGGCCGTTTTCTGCTGCCCGCAAATCAGCAGAACGCGTTACCGGCTCTGCGCGCACTGGCACCTACTATTTTTCTGTCTGCAATCCTGGGTGTATACCGGGGGTATTTTCAGGCGCATCGTACTATGACACCCACTTCCGTTTCACAGATCCTGGAACAGATCATGAATGCGGTGGTCAGTGTGGCAGCTGCATATCTGCTGATCCGGGCGCTGGCACCGGGCGGTGGTACACGGGAGGCAGTTGTGGGTGCTATGGGCGGTACGATCGGTACCGGGGCAGGTGTTGTGACAGGCCTTCTGTTTATGATATTTGTCTATCAGGTGAACCGCGGATTTTTCCGGAAGAAACAGGAAAAGGACACGCATACTGAGATCGAGTCGTACTCAGGCATTTTAAAGACGATCGTTCTGATGATCACACCGATCATTTTCACATCATTTATTTATAACTGCAGTTCGTATCTGAACAGCTTCCTGTATTCCAGTATTCAGGGATGGCATCAGATTGATTCTGACCTGATCGCAGCAAACTACGGTGAATATATCAATTATTACATTCCGATACTGGGAATCCCGCTGGCACTGTCTTCGGCCAGTACTTCTGCCATGATGCCGGAAGTAGCCGGCAGATATGCGGTGGGTGAAGTGGAAGACGCTGTCCGGGAAGTCAATCAGTCGATCCGTCTGTCCATGTTCATCTGTATTCCCTGTATGGTCGGACTTACGGTCCTGTCGTATCCGATCATGGGTATGCTGTTTCCGACGTCTTCGGATCTGGCAGCAAAGCTGCTGCTGGCCGGTTCTGTTTTTGCAGTGACAGATTCGTTTTCAATTATCACCGGGGGAGCTCTGCAGGCCATCGGGCAGCAGAGAAGAGCACTGATCAATGCTGCTGTATCACTGGGCGTCAATATGATCTCGCTTGCGCTGATGCTGGCTGCCGCACCTGTGCTGGACATTTACGCAGTTATGCTGGCCAACATTCTGTTTTCTGTTGTGTGCTGTATCCTGAATGTGCAGTCGATGCGGAAATACCTGCATTACCGGGGAGAAGTGCGGAAGACATATATGGAGCCGTTCCTGGCATCAGCCCTGATGGGCGCTGCCGCCTATGCGATTTATCAGGCATTTTTCGCTCTGACAAGACGTCCCTCGATCGCTCTGATCCTGTCTGTGCTGCTGGCGGTCATCGTTTATATTATACTATATGTTGTAATATCCAGGACAAAAGAAGACGAGATGTTGCGTTTTCCAATGGGCAGACATATTGTCAAAATATTAAAGAAACTGCATATATATAGGTAAGAATTGAACATAGTGCCCAAAGGTTGACAAAATGTCTTAAGAAAATACTAATTTCCTGCTTTACAAGTGTGAATTGCTATGATATATTATGTAACATAAAGGCGATAAAGGAATCGCCTTACATCAGTAACGGTCTGGGGAGGCCGTCAATAGTAAAGGGGAGATTACAGCTATGAAAAGAATGAGACATTTTACGAGACTGGTCACGATCCTTTGCGCGGCCATTTTTATTTTCGGATGCACATCCACTGTTTTCGGTGCGACGGATCTGGTTGGCCGGGCTACCGGAAATGGCACTTCCACAACCTCAAGAACAACTACGGGAACAACTACACCTAAGACCTACAACGGGTCACAAAGTACGACAAAGGTTACCAACGGTACGGAAACGACCGGTTATATGCCGGCTACTGTGGCAACAACGACGTATACCAAAGGTGCTGCCGTCACTGTCCCGACTACATCCCGTGTGACGAAACAGGTCCAGACTGGCGTCATGGATAAGATCCTTCCGTTTGTCATTGTGATCAGCGCCGCTGTCCTGGTATTCTGGCTGTTCTTCCATCTGCAGATGAATCAGGTGCGTTACGGCAAATCAGAGAAGTACTACAAAGAACTGCTCGACTTCAAGGTGATGTGCAGAAACTGATCCGGAACTATTAGAAAAGAGTACCACCCGCACAGCTTAAGCTGTCTGCGGGTGGTTTTTTTGCTTTTCAAACATCAGACCCTATGGTATACTGTCTAAAGTGTTTTTAGAATCACTTTCGTATGCCCTCGGCAGCAGACCGCTCCGGGCGATTTTACAGGAGGACACTCTAATGAAGCATATTCAGACACTTGAGACAGAAAAACTGCAGAATACGGTTAAGAAAGGCGGATGCGGAGAATGCCAGACATCCTGTCAGTCAGCCTGCAAAACTTCCTGCACAGTCGGAAATCAGTCCTGCGAACAGAAAAAATAAAACCGCTGGGGTATCCGGCTGTGCCGAATACCGCACACTGCTGAACCTGAAGTAATATTCATCGTGCAGACTCTGCTCCTGTGAGCGGGGTCTGTAGTACTGAATAAAGAACGACTGACAATACGGCACACATTCTGCCGGACAAAACAGAACCCAATAGCAGGACGACACTTTGATACACACTTTTGAAAACAACGGATACAGACTCTGTCTGGATGAAAACAGCGGGTCTGTGCATCTCCTGGATGATATATCTTTTGAAGTGCTGCGCCGCCTGGAGGCGGGGGAGTCTGTTTCTGCTATACAGGAAGAACTGGCCGGCAGGTGGCCGGAAAAAGAGTTGGAAGAGGTGCTGGCGGAATGTGATGAACTGCAGAAAGCCGGGACCTTATTTACCGAAGAGACATACCGGCCTGCCGTGGAAGCGTTTGCAGCCAGGCCGAGTGTCGTTAAGGCAATGTGCCTGCATATTGCGCATGACTGCAATCTTGCGTGCAGATACTGCTTTGCCGAAGAGGGAGAATACCATGGCCGCCGCGCTCTGATGTCTGTAGAAACAGGAAGAGCGGCACTGGATTTTCTGATCCGTAATTCCGGAAACCGCAGAAATCTTGAAGTGGATTTTTTTGGCGGTGAACCGACAATGAACTGGGAAGTCGTAAAAGAACTGACTGCCTACGGACGGGAACAGGAGAAATCTCATGACAAGCATTTTCGATTTACTCTGACAACAAACGGGGTGCTTCTGAATGATGAGATTATGGAATTCTGCAACCGTGAAATGGATAATGTCGTCCTGAGCTTTGACGGACGGCGTGAGGTGAATGACCGGATGCGGCCTTTCAGGGGCGGAAAAGAGAGCAGCTATGACCGGATCATCCCGAAATTCCAGAAATTTGCAGAAAGCCGGAATCAGGAAAAGTATTATGTACGCGGCACTTTTACACGGTATAATCTGGATTTTGCGGCAGATGTGCTGCATATGGCAGATCTGGGATTCAGACAGATTTCGGTAGAGCCGGTGGTGGCACCTCCGGCTGAAGATTATGCAATACGAGAGGAAGATCTGCCGTATATCTGTGAGCAGTATGATATTCTCGCAAAAGAAATGGAAAAAAGGAATCGTGAGGGGCATGGGTTTAATTTCTTCCATTTTATGATCGATCTGAGCGGAGGCCCCTGTGTGTACAAACGGCTGTCAGGCTGTGGAGCGGGCGGAGAGTATCTGGCGGTAACACCATGGGGAGATTTATATCCCTGTCACCAGTTTGTAGGTATGGAGGAGTTCTGCCTTGGCAATGTGAAAGAAGGCATTCAAAAAGAAGAAATCTGCCGTTCATTCCGGGGTGTCAATGTTTACAGCCGTCCCGAGTGTGAAAAATGTTTTGCAAGATTCTTCTGCAGCGGCGGCTGTATGGCCAATGCCTATCATGCTTCCGGATCTATAGACGGTGTTTATAAGATCGGGTGTGTGATGCAGCGAAAGAGAGTGGAATGCGCACTTATGCTTCATGCGGCAAAGAAGCTTTCCACAGATGAAAACCGGGCAGAACAGGACGGAAGAGATTAAGATTTCATACCGCCGGAAGCCGGCGGATGATATATAGAAATAATGTAAAAGAGGGTTGAACAAAATGAAAAAGAAAACAAGCATTTTGACGCTGGTGATCATGGCAGTCCTGACAGTACTTCTGGGCTATACCGTGATCTTTGGTTGGGGAGATGTCTTTCATACAGGCAGTATGAAAAACATCCGCACAGGTCTGGATCTGTCCGGCGGTGTCAGCATAACGTATGAGGCTACAGAGGCAGCGCCTTCTGCGTCTGATATGGATGATACCATATACAAGCTGCAGCAGCGTGTCACGCAGTTCAGTACGGAAGCCAACGTCTACCAGCAGGGGCTGAACCGTATTAATGTCGAAATTCCGGGTGTGACAGACGCCAACCAGATTCTTGCAGAGCTGGGAAAACCGGGCGCACTGGAGTTCCAGGATATGGACGGCAATGTCGTTCTGGAAGGAACAGATATCGCCGGTGCAGAAGGTGTGGCATATCAGGATAACCAGACAGGTGCGCACAAATATGTCGTCGACCTGACTATGACTTCCGAAGGCACCAAGAAGTTTGCGGATGCCACACAGGCCAACCTGGGCAAGCAGATCGCAATCGTCTATGACGGAGAAGTGATCAGCGCGCCGACCGTGCAGTCTGTCATTACCGGCGGAAAAGCTGAGATCACGGGTATGTCCGATATAGAGTCTGCCCGTCAGCTGGCTTCCTTTATCCGTATCGGTTCCCTTTCTCTGGAATTGAATGAGATTTATTCAAATGTTGTCGGTGCTTCACTCGGACAGGAAGCTCTGCATACGAGTGTGATCGCCGGTATTATCGGTATTCTGATCATCATCCTCTTTATGATCATCGTGTACCGGGTCTCGGGTCTGGCAGCCGGATGGGCTCTCCTGCTGTTCGTGCTCCTTGATCTGGCTTTTATGAACGCATTCGATATTACGTTGACGCTGCCCGGTATTGCCGGTGTGATCCTGACGATCGGTATGGCCGTTGATGCCAACGTGATCATTTATGCCCGTTCCCGTGAAGAGCTGGCAGCCGGACGAGGGGTTTACACTTCTCTGAAGGCCGGTTTCAGCAAAGCGCTTTCTGCCATTCTTGACGGCAACATCACGACTCTGATCGCAGCCGCTGTTCTGTATGCGCTCGGTACGGGAAGTATTCAGGGCTTCTCCGTAACACTGGCGATCGGTGTTATCCTGTCCATGTTCACCAGCCTTATTATTTCACGGCTGCTGAGTTATGCATTTTACGGGGCAGGTGCAAAAGATGAAAAACTGTACGGCAGTACGAGGCAGCCAAGGGTTCATCGGTTTGTCGGAAAACGGATGATCCCGATGATCATCGCGCTGATCATGATCATTGCCGTACCGGTCGGTCTAGCCGCAAGAAACGGCATGAATTTCAGCCTGGACTTTATCGGAGGCACAGCTACCAATGTTGATCTGGGCGAAGAGTTCAGCCTGGCGGATCTCGATGAAAAGGTAAAGCCGATCGTATCGGAAGTGACCGGAGACAATGATATCCAGTTCCAGAAAATACAGGGATCCACTTCCGTGATCATCAAGACAAAAGAACTGGATCTTGATAAGCGTAATGAACTGAACGCTGCTCTTGAAGAAAACTTTGAAAATGTCACTGCCAGTGAGATTACGGCAGAAAATATATCCTCGATCATCAGCGGGGAGATGCGTTCACATGCGATCCTTGCTGTGATCATAGCAGTGGCGGCTATGCTGGTCTACATTTTTATCCGGTTCCGCGACATCCGGTTCGCTTCCAGTGCCGTCATTGCGCTGGTCCACGACATCGCCGTTGTTATCGCGTTCTATATCTGGCTCCGGATTTCTGTAGGCAGCAGTTTCATCGCTGTCATGCTGACGATCCTCGGATATTCGATCAATGCCACGATCGTTATATTCGACCGTGTCCGTGAAAATATGACGGTCATGCGTGGAGACAGTTACGAAAACATCGTAAACACCTCTATATCACAGACGCTGACACGAAGCCTGTATTCTAACCTGACGACATTTATTGCCATATTTGTGTTGTTCGTCATGAGCTGGGGGATCCCGTCGATCCGTGAATTCGCGCTGCCGATCATTATCGGACTGATCGCGGGTGCCTTCTCCTCGGTCTTCGTCACGGGTCCGCTGTGGTATATGATGAAGACAAAGAACGGAAAAGCAGACAGGACACCTTCAGGTCAGCCTGCGGCGTCTGTACAGACTTCCGGAGCAGAACCGGCAGCAGCAGTTTCCGCGCAGGCTGCAGCGGCGGCACAGGTGCCCGGTGCGGTTAATTCCTCAAAGAACAAGCATGTAAAGAAGGATCGCAGCGAGCTGCAGAGTACTAAACGGAAAAAGAGCAAAAAACGCTGAACAGGCACAGAACAGTAAAGGAATCCCCGGCTAAGCCGGGGATTCCTTGCAAGAAGGTCAGTATTTCAGAGGAGAATGTATGGAACAGAACTGGGTTGTGACGGCAAAGAGGGCAGATTTTAATGCCATTGCACAGAAATTTAATATTGATCCGGTGACAGCGCGCCTGATCCGAAACAGGGATGCCGTGACAGAGGAAGAAATCCGGAAATATCTGTATGGCGGGACAGAGACCCTGTATGATCCGGAGCAGATGAAGGGGATTTCTGAGGCGGCAGAACTGTTGCTCACAGAAGTCCGGTCCGGCGGACATATACGTGTGATCGGTGATTATGATATAGATGGTGTATGTGCATCCTATATTCTTCTGACTGGTATTGAGAAGCTTCAGAAACAGATGGAAGAACTGCCGGACGGAGAGAAGAAGATACAGGCGGATGTGGATGTGCGGATCCCGGACCGGATACGGGACGGATACGGACTCAATCCTTCCCTGGTCAGGCATGCAATTGAAGACGGAATAACACTGATCCTAACCTGTGATAATGGAATTGCGGCAGCGGATGCGGTTGCGCTGGCAAAAGAAGCAGGCCTCCGGGTCATTGTGACGGATCATCACGAGATACCATTCCAGGAAGAGACGGAAGAGTGCACGGAGGGGCGGACGAAAAAAATCTGGCTGCTTCCTCCGGCAGATGTTGTGATCGATCCGAAGCAGGAGGATTGTTCTTATCCGTATAAAGGACTCTGCGGAGCAGCAGTAGCCTGGAAGCTGATACAGGAACTGTACCGGAAGGTCGGCAGGCCGTTCTCGGATGCGGAAGAGTTTCTGGATATCGTTGGTATTGCCACGGTAGGAGATGTAATGGATCTTTGCGATGAGAATCGGATCCTGGTGCGGGAAGGCCTGCGCCGTCTGCGCAGGACAGAACGGCCGGGATTATTGGAACTGATCTCACAGAATGGTCTTGAAAAGGAACAGCTTGATGTGTATCATATCGGGTTTATCCTGGGTCCCTGTCTGAATGCGGGAGGGCGTCTGGATACTGCCTTGAGAGCATTGTCGCTGCTTTGTGCCAAAAACCGGCAGGAGGCAGCCGGAACGGCATCGGAACTGATCGCTCTGAATGCACGGCGGAAAGAACTGACAGCGCAGGGGCTGGAAGAGGCGGTCCGGATCGTTGATCAATCGGATATGACAAAGGACCGTGTACTTGTGGTGTATCTTCCGGACTGTCATGAAAGTCTGGCAGGGATCATAGCAGGCAGGCTTCGAGAGCATTACGGAAAGCCGGCCTTTGTCCTGACGAAAGCGGAAGATGGCGTAAAAGGATCCGGCCGTTCCATAGAAGCATATTCCATGTTCGAGGAACTGCACAGCTGCCGGGATATCCTGACACGTTTCGGCGGGCATCCAATGGCAGCCGGATTAGCTCTGCCTGAAGACATGGTGGATCGGTTCCGGGAACAGATCAACGCTTCCTGTTCGCTGACCGAACAGGAAATGATGCCGAAGATCGCGATTGATGTGCCGATGCCGGTATCTTATCTGCGCATGGATCTGATCCGGGAATTTGATCTGCTGCGTCCGTTCGGCAAGGGAAATCCCCGACCGCTCTTCGCGCAAAAAGACATGCGTGTTCTGTCGGCCAGAATTTTCGGTAAAAATCGGAATGTACTGAAAATGAGACTGGAGGATCCGTCCGGAACAACAATAGATGCAGTATACTTCGGCGAAGTCGAAACACTTGATCAGTATATAAGGACACACGAAAAACTGGATATCGTGTATTACCCGGGAATCGATACCTGGCAGGGAAGACAAAAACTGCAGATCACAGTGCAGGCATATCGTTGATGAATGTGAAAAAAGATGTTATACTAAATTCTTATTAAATGATGCAAGACCCGAACAAAAAATATGATCAAAGATAAAGAAACGGAGACAGTCATGAAAGAATTAAAGGACTATGTCGTCAGTATACCGGATTTTCCGGAACCGGGGATCATTTTCCGGGATATCACCAGTATCCTGCAGGATGCAGACGGGCTTCACATGGCCATCGATCAGCTTCAGGGTGCGCTGGATGGTATCGAATTTGATGTGATCGCAGGCACGGAGTCACGCGGGTTTATTTTCGGCATGCCCCTTGCCTATAATCTTGGCAAGCCGTTTGTGCTTGTGCGCAAAAAAGGAAAACTTCCGAGAGAGACGATCGAAGAAACATATGATCTGGAGTATGGCACAGCGACGATTGAGATCCACAAAGATGCCATCAAACCCGGGCAGAAGGTCGTTCTGGTTGATGATCTGATCGCGACCGGCGGTACGATCAAAGCGGCTGCAAAATTGATCGAACGGCTGGGAGGCGAGGTCGTCAAGATGGTTTTTGTAATGGAACTGGCAGGACTGGAAGGAAGAAAACTTCTTGAAGGGTATGATGTTTTTTCTGCCATCACTTACGAAGGAAAATAAAACCATTCCGATCCATGATCGTTTCAGGAAAAGAACGGTATAAACAATCCGGGTTCAGAAAGCCAGAGAAAGAGCAGAACAGATAAGGAAAAACGGAGTATGGCGGTCCTGCAGGATGAAAAACAGAATACGGAGATTGTCAGGCCGGATTCCCGTCTGAAACAGCGGGATACTTTCCGCACGCCCGAAGAGCTGTATGCCGAGCTGGAGGAGACTGTCAAAAAATATCATCCTTCCGCAGATGATCTGTCTCTGATACATAGAGCATATGTGGTGGCATACAACGCACACAGGGAGCAGAAACGCAAATCGGGAGAACCGTATATCATACATCCGCTCTGCGTCAGCCTGATCCTGGCAGATCTGGAACTGGACAAAGAGACGATCGTGGCTGCTCTGCTGCATGATGTGCTTGAAGACACTGTCATGTGCAAAGGGGAGATGGAATCGATCTTTGGGACAGAGATCACCGAAATCGTAGATGGCGTGACAAAGCTGAGTCAGCTGTCCTATGCTGCGGACAAGGTTGAGGAGCAGGCAGAAAATCTGCGCAAAATGTTCCTGGCAATGGCCAAGGATATCAGGGTTATTCTGGTAAAGCTGGCGGACCGTCTGCATAATATGCGGACTCTGCAGTATATGAGTCCGGAAAAACAGAAAGAAAAAGCGCGTGAGACGATCGATATCTATTCCCCGATCGCACAGAGGCTCGGTCTTGCCAAGGTCAAAAATGAACTGGATGATCTTTCGCTGAAGTATCTGGAGCCGGAGGCCTACCGGGATCTGGTCGTACAGGTCAATGCCAAGAGAGCGGAGCGCGAGGAGTTTGTAAGAAGTATTGTCGCTAATGTCCGCAAACATATAGAGGAAGCCGGTATCGAGGCGCAGATCAACGGACGCGCCAAGCATTTCTTCAGCATATACAAAAAGATGGTCAATCAGGACAAGACACTTGATCAGATATATGATCTGTTTGCTGTCCGGATCATCGTTGAATCGATCAAAGACTGTTATGCGGCTCTGGGCGTTATTCATGAAATGTATACGCCTATTCCGGGGCGGTTCAAAGATTATATCGCAATGCCCAAACCCAATATGTATCAGAGTCTGCATTCGACACTGATCGGACCGAACGGCACGCCGTTTGAGATCCAGATCCGTACATTTACTATGCACCGTGTGGCAGAATACGGTATTGCAGCACACTGGAAGTACAAGGAAGCGTCCGACGGAAAGAAGACTGGACAGGAACAGGAAGAGG
>CACZSZ010000053.1 GCA_902783945.1 uncultured Lachnospiraceae bacterium | reverse complement strand
TCATGACGCTGTTTGTAGTTGTCCTGCTGGCCACGATGTTTTCCCGTGCCTACAACAGTATGATGATGCAGCAGAAGCAGGAAGAGAATGCCGTCGGCTTCGAACTGATCTCAAATTCCATCTCGCCGTTCATCAATACAGCCATTACGGAAGTAAGGAGGATCCTGTCTGACGACCGGGTGGCAGGCTACGCGGCACTGCAGTATGCCTCTGTGGAGAAACTGATCCATGCGAGGATCAGCTGCCGGGATTATCTGCGCTCAGAGATCGCACGAAGCGAAGGAATCTTCGGCATATTTGTCATGCGGCAGGACGGAAGCCTGTTTGGCACGCTCCCGGAGGGCAACTTCTTTCTGGACGACCCGCAGGACAACCCGATTCCGGAAGCTATAAAGACACAGATCCTGAATGCTCCCCATGGACAGACTGCATGGGCAGGCCCGGTCTCCGGGGCTGAACTATACGGATTTGAAAATGACAGTACGCCGCAGAGCATCATGATCGCGGCTTGGAAATCCGTAGATGTGAGGTACGGCGAGTGCTATGGAATGATGCTGATGGACGAATCCGTTTTTGAGGATCTGTTTGCACCGCTGCAGGACGGAAAGAGCACCTGGCATATCTTTGCGGCTGACCAGACAGAAATCTATCACTCAGGCCAGGACACATGTCTGCAGGCTGATGTGCTCATCAGCGAGAGCAACACCGGAAACTTTTATCAAAATGAAGAAGGTGAGTCGTTCTGTGCCTTTTCCACGACCATGACATCTCCCGACTGGACAGTGGTCCGTGAGATTTCCGTAGAGGGCGATCAGGAGGTAGTCCGCCGCGTCCGCAGCACAGTCTGCATTGTGGCGGCGCTGGTATTTCTGGTCGCACTGGCGCTCTACAGGCTGTGGCTGAAAAAATTCATGCGTCAGTTCAATACGCTGCTGAAAGGGATCACCCGGATGGGAGAAGGTGAACTGCAGCCGGTCGAATCTGCTCCCTTCACGATCGGGGAATTTGAAACCATGCACCGGGAGATCGACCGGACCAGTCTTGCTCTGAACCGGCAGATGGATACGATCCGCCGGATGGAGCGGGAACAGATGGAACAGGAAAATATGATCAAAGAGCAAGAACGGATCGTTAAGGAGCTGAGCACGGCCAGACAGATCCAGAAGAGTGTGCTGCCGCATATTTTCCCGCCGTTCCCGGAACGGAAAGAGATCGATCTGTTCGCATCCATGGATCCGGCGCGGGACGTTGGAGGAGATTTTTACGATTTCTTCTTTGTCGATGAAGATCACTTGTGTCTGGTGATCGCAGATGTCAGCGGAAAAGGCATACCGGCCGCTCTGTTCATGATGTTTGCCAAAAGGATCATCGAGGATTTTGCAAGAATGGAACACAGCGCGAGCGAGATCCTGGAACGGACGAATGATCTTCTCTGCGACAACAACCAGGCGGAAATGTTTGTGACTGTCTGGCTCGGCATTCTGGAGATTTCTACCGGCATCCTGACTGCCGCAAATGCAGGGCATGAATATCCTGCGATCCGGAAAAAAGGCGGCACTTTTGAACTGTATAAAGACAAGCATGGTTTCGTCATAGGCGGAGTGGAGGGAGTCCGTTACAAAGAGTATGAGCTTCAGATGGACCCGGGAGACAAGCTCTTTATCTATACAGACGGTGTCCCGGAGGCGACCGCCGCCAGCGGTGAGATGTTCGGACCGGAGCGCATGACGGAGGCTCTGAATTCCTGCGCAGACGGCAATCCCTATGAAATCCTGCAGAAAGTGAAAAACTCTGTGGATACTTTCGTCGGCGATGCCGAACAGTTTGATGATCTGACGATGATGTGCCTGGAATACAAAGGACCACAGCCCCGGACATGACTGAAGGACACATTGTAAAAAAAACGGCTGGAAATGAAGTATGTAAAAAGCAGAGATCAGGAATTGTTGACCTGATCTCTGCTTTTTCATTTCCCGGCCATTATCAGATCCAGGGTAAGGCGATAATTGTAGGCCTGATTTTATCTTTTTCATTTCCCGGCCATACTCAGCTCCGGAACAAAGTAAGAAATGTTGACCTGATTTCGTTCTTCACGTTTCCCGGCCATACTCAGCCCCGGGACGCGGCAAAACCTGGCAAGATTTGTTGGCCCCATCTTGCTTTTCTCTTTTCCCGGTCATACTCAGCCCTGGAACAAGGCAAGACATGTAGGCCTGATTTCATCTTTTTCATTTCCCGGCCACGATCAGTCCCGGGATAAGGCTGAATTACTCTTCCAACACTTTCACATCGTCTGCGCTGCAGATCAGTGTGCGGCCGGCGCTTGTGCCGTAGCCTTCGACCTTGCCCCAGACGCCGGTCACTTCGACCTGTGCTTTGTGCTCCGGATAGTCGTCGGCTGTCCAGCCTTCCACATAGAAATTCACACCCCAGATCGTGCCGCCTTCTCCTTTAATCCCGACGGAACAGCTGACTTTCTCGACGTCGTCTTCTACCTTGGTGTAGCGGGATACCTGCCCCTTGATATGCATGACTTTGCCTTCGTCGGCGTCCAGTGCATCGGGGGTACGGTTGACAAATTCATTCATGAACTGGAAGGCTTCCTCATCACTCATGGCAGCTACGTCAAAGTCAACTTCTGCAGAAGATGCCGCATCTTCTTCCGCATAGGCAGGCAGACAGAAAGTTATCACCAGCAGTGAGATCATAAGCAGGGACGTCAGTTTTGTGATTCTTTTCATCGTTTTCTCCTTTCTTTTCGGTTTGAAAAGCAGCTTGCCGGACAGTAGTATCTACATAAATAGTATACTATAACAGAGGCGGGAATGGTATAAATCCGGATATAGGTGAGATCGATACATTATATAGGAAGTACAGAGAAGAACATATGTTGAGCGACAGCAATGAGATATTGATAAAACTGTAGTATACTGTTTAAAGGGTAATATCTACAAAACGTATATACCAACAGATACCAGGACATATACATTTATGGAGGGCAGGGATGAGTATAAAAAAGATTATGATGTTTTTCTTAATGGCAGTGATGCTTTTATCGCATACTGTTTCTGCGGTAATTGCGGTACTAAAAAATCGGATAAAACAATCAGTGAGCCGTTGACTGAAACAAATGGAAAAATGGAAGGAGATGGTTTTGCGTCTCCTGAAGTAGCACTCGGGGCCTATATAGAAGGATTAAAGAATAATGATATCGATCAAATGCTTGCAGCGTTTGCGATAGAAACATATGCACAGAACTATAGTATTTTAAAAGATGTTGAGTGTTTTAAGGCTTTTCTGCCTGCCAGGATGAATATACCAGCGATCAGCGATTTTTCCCTGCGGCTCATTATAGAGAATAGACGCTCAAAAATAATGGAATCTATTCGAAGTCATTATCTTATTCTTCAAAAGTCAAAAACAATATCAATGGAATATGGCGGCAAAATATTTATGGTGAAGGATTATGACTCGGCAGAGGAACTTTTAGATGATTTATTTGTCAAGGATGATTTGTCAATTTTATTTTAAATAAAGAACAGGCAGAATTTTTTGATGAATATGTTATGGAATGGCGTCCTGAAGCAGCGGAAGAAACAGAAGCGGAAGACAAGTTCGGGTGATTACCACATCTACACGCCGGTCAACAGTAAGATCATCGAAAGTCTGCCCTACATCACAGATGAAACCGGTCTTCATAAATAAAATAAAAAAAAGCTAGCACTCACTATTGACGAGTGCTAACAAAAGTGGTATAACATACTTGAACAGAGGAACGAAGAAGACCAGACGAACAGAAAGTCCCCTGATCCAAACCCTCCGTCCCAATGCTCGATAGCATGTAATGTGATTGAGTAGAGGAGGTGCGTAGTATGTTACTGCCGAGTATTTTTGGTGAGAATTTGTTTGATGACTGGTTTGATCTCCCGAATTTCAGAGATCTGGACCGCGTGGAGAAGAAGCTGTACGGCAAACATGCCGCCCGGCTGATGAAGACGGATGTTCACGAGCAGGAAGATCAGTATGAAGTGGATATGGATCTT
>CACZSZ010000052.1 GCA_902783945.1 uncultured Lachnospiraceae bacterium | reverse complement strand
TTTGACGGAAGAGAAGTGAAATTTCGTCAAAGAGGAAAGAGGATCCATGTACTATAACATGAAAAACCCCCATGGCGGGGATATATATGGAAAAGAGATCCGGTTTGATTTTTCGGCGAACGTGAATCCGTTCGGCGCGCCGGCGTCTGTTCTGAAAGCGGCGGAAGACGCGCTGAGAGAGATGGAAAAGTATCCGGACCCCTATTGCAGGGAGCTGGTGAAAGGGATCGCCGACGCGGAAGAACTGCCGGAAGAGTATGTCTTTTGCGGAAACGGCGCTTCGGAAGTGATCTACGCTTATTGTCAGGCGCTGCGGCCGAAAAAAGCGCTGCTTACGGCGCCGACTTTTGGAGAGTATGAAACGGCGCTGCGCCAGGCAGGATGCGGGATCGATTATTATTATCTGAAAAAGGAAACCGGGTTTGCGGTAGAAGAGGATCTGATCGATCAGTTTCTGCAGCAGAAGCCGGACGTTGTGTTCCTGTGCAATCCGAACAACCCGACGGGGCGGCCGGTCCGGGAAGACCTGCTGGTTCGAATCGTTTCGGAAACAAAGAAAGCGGGGATCCGGCTTTTTGTGGATGAGTGTTTTTATGAACTCTCGGACAAGCGGATCACGTTAAAGGATCGGCTGAAAGAGGATCCGGGGCTGTTTCTTTTACGGGCATTTACCAAAAGCTTCGCAATGGCGGGGCTGCGCCTGGGGTATTGCCTTTGTTCTGACAAGGATCTGCTGACGAAAATGTCCGGCTGCATGCCGCCCTGGAGCATCTCCGGACCGGCACAGGCAGCAGGTATTGCTGCGATCCCGGAAAGACAGTATCTGGAGGAATCGGTACAGAAGATCCGCACGGAAAGAACATGGCTCAGCGGTGAACTTGCAGAGGCCGGGCTGACGGTTTATCCGTCGGAAGTGAATTATATTTTCTTTGAGGGACCGGAAGATCTTCAGGAACGGCTTCGGGATTCCGGAATTGAGATCCGTTCCTGCGCGAACTATCAGGGACTGTGTCCGGGGTATTACCGGATCGCGGTACGGACGCATGAAGAAAATGAAAGCCTGGTTCGGGCGATTCAGAAATTGATGGAATGACCGGGACGGGTCAGTCGTCTTTTCGCTCTTTAATGATGCTGATCAGTTCGATCACGCCGACGACAACAAAAATGATCAGGGCGACGATATGAAAGACCGGAACCGGCGTCCCCATGATCAAAGCAAGTGTATTGTATACGATAAAAGCAACAGAAACGAGAAAAGCGACCATCATTGCTGTCATAAGATAAATCTCCTTTCAGTGAAATGCCCCTTGATTTTACCACAATCGGGGGAATTGCAACAGTATTCTTTTTGAGGTGATAAAGAATGGCAAAAAACATCATGATCCAGGGCACAATGTCAAACGCGGGCAAGAGTCTGCTTTGCGCCGGGCTCTGCCGCATTTTCAGGCAGGACGGCTTTAAGGTTGCGCCGTATAAAAGCCAGAATATGGCGCTGAATTCTTTTATTACCCGTGACGGAGGAGAAATGGGCCGCGCTCAGGTCGTTCAGGCAGAAGCGGCCGGAATGGAACCGGATGTACGTATGAATCCGATCCTGTTAAAGCCGACGACAGACGTCGGCAGCCAGGTTATCGTGAACGGTAAAGTTTACGGCAACATGAAGGCAATGGAGTATTACAGAAGAAAGCAGGAATTTTTCCCGCTGGCGCTTGAGGCGTATGACAGCCTGGCGTCAGAGGTTGACATAATTGTGATCGAAGGAGCCGGAAGCCCGGCGGAGATCAATTTGAAGCAGGAAGATATTGTGAACATGGGGCTGGCAAAAGCAGTTGATGCCCCGGTCCTTCTTGCCGGAGATATCGACCGCGGAGGTGTTTTTGCGCAGCTGTATGGAACGGTGGCGCTGCTGGAACCGGATGAGAGAGAACGGATAAAAGGCGTCATTGTCAATAAATTCCGCGGAGACAAAAAGATCCTGGAACCGGGACTTAAGATCCTGGAGGATCTGTGCGGTGTGCCGGTCGCAGGCGTTGTTCCGTATATGCATGTGGATATTGACGACGAAGACAGTCTCACGGAACGATTTCAGACCGGAGACGAGAGGAAACTGATCGATGTGGCAGTCATTCGCTTGCCGAGGATCTCAAACTTCACGGACTTTTCGGCGTTTGAGCGGTATGAAAATGTGTCCCTTCGCTATGTGGACCGCGTGGAGAAACTTCACGATCCGGACATGATCATTCTTCCAGGAACCAAGAGCACCATTGCGGATCTTTTATGGCTGCGTCAAAGCGGTCTGGAAGCGGCGATCATTAAAGCAGCCTCGGCGGGAACACTTGTGTTCGGTGTGTGCGGAGGATTCCAGATGCTCGGCCGCAGCGTAGCGGATCCGGACGGAACGGAAGCAGCAGGTATTACGGAAACATACGGCCTTGGCTTGCTGGATATGGACACGGTCTTTGTCGGAGAAAAAGTCCAGACCCGGACAGAAGGCAAGTTTGAAAATATTGAGGGAATGCTGTCGGTGCTGAACGGCCTTGGATACGAAGGATATGAGATCCATATGGGCAGAAGCCGGGAGGAATCCGAAGGGCAGGCAAGACAGGGGATAGAAGGAGAGCCATTTGAAGATGCTGCCGGCAAGGCAGATGCGTCGCAGAACAGTGTAAAGAACTGGCATTACGGCAGCGGGGCCATTCAGGGAAAAGAAAATGTGTATGGCAGTTATGTGCACGGCGTGTTCGACGCCAACGGCATTACCGACGCGATCCTTCGCGTGCTCTGCGAAAGAAAAGGCGCCGATCCGGGAGAACTTCAGTCTTTCGACCGCAACGCCTATAAAGAGCAGCAATATGATCTCCTCGCCGATACCCTTCGGGAAAGTCTCGATATGGATCTGATCTATCGGATCCTCGGTCTGGAACCAAAGAAAAAGTAAAGAAATATAATACTGTAGATGCCTAGTTACTGTCTAAACAAGAAAAAACTAACAGTGGACAGTAATAAAATGAAATGACAAGAAATTGTCTACTGTCTGAATAAGAGAAGAGTAATCAGAGACAGTAAACGAAGAATGTAAAGATGGAAATACTCAAAGAATATCTGGGAAAATGGAATATTAAGCTGTCAGCGGCACAGGAAGAGCAGTTTGAACGGTATTATGAGCTGCTGGTGAGGAAGAACGAGGTCATGAATCTGACGGCGATCACGGAAAAAGCGGAGGTTGAAGTAAAGCATTTTCTGGACAGTCTGGCTCTGACGCAGGCAGTGCCGCTTACCGGGGAGGAAACAGTGATCGATATCGGGACGGGAGCCGGGTTCCCGGGGATCCCGCTGAAAATTCTGTTTCCGAAAATGAAGATCGTGCTGGCGGATGCTCTGCAGAAAAGAGTGGGCTTTTTGAACGAAGTGATCACTGATCTTATGTTAACCGACATCTGCGCCATTCATGCCCGCGCAGAAGAGCTTGGTCATGACGGGCAGTACCGCGAACGATTTGACCTTTGTGTTTCCCGTGCTGTCGCGGAACTGCCGCAGCTTTCCGAATACTGCCTGCCGCTTGTAAAACCCGGCGGTCTCTTCATCCCCTACAAATCCAGAAAAACCGACGAAGAGATCGAAGACGCCTCCGGCGCCATCCGCGAACTCGGCGCCGAATGCGAAGGAATCAAACAACTGTTCATCGGACCGGACAAACTCGAACGCAGCCTGATCCTCCTGCGCAAAACAGCCCCTACACCGGATAAATACCCCCGATCCGCCGGCAAGATCAAAAAGAAACCATTATGTTAACCAAAATAACACAAAGGGGACGTGTACTTTGTGTTATTTTTTAACACAAAGGGACAGGTCTGCAGCTCGAGCATGTGTCCCATTGTGTTGCTTTTTAACACAAAAAGAACCGTCCCCTCTGTGTTAATAAATGATATTGAAGGAGGTAGCAACATGTCATTTTTGGAATTAGCGAAAGAACGTTATTCTGTTCGGAAATATTCGGACAGACCGATTGAAATAGAGGTGCTGGATCAGGTCCTGGAAGCCGGGAATCTTGCGCCGACGGCGAGAAATTTTCAGCCGCATCGAATCTATGTGCTTCAAAGCGAAGAAGCGATTGCCAAGATGGAGGCACTGTCGCCTTGCACATTCGGCGCAAAGACGGTTCTGGTATTTACCGTCAATACGGATGAAGAATGGATCAATCCGTTTGAGCACAGCATCCGTTCCGGCGTTCAGGATGTCAGCATCGTAGCGACCCACATCATGATGGCCGCGGCAGATCTTGGACTTGGCACCTGCTGGTGCAATTACTTTTCCAACAGCAAACTGGAGCATGAATTCGAAATGCCGCGAAACGAAAAATGCGTCCTCTTCATGCCGATCGGCTATCCGGCCGAAGACTCCGTTCCCGGTCCCATGCACGCCCCGCGCAAAGACATCTCGGAGACGGTAAAATATCTGTAAAATAACACAGTGGGGACGTGTACTTTGTGTCAGTTTTCGAGCTCTGCGTTTGCCCAGGCTTTCAGGTCTGTGAGGTCGTAAAGCGGGCAGGCGAGAACTTCGAGGCCGGAGCCTCTGAAAAAGAGCTGATTGGCGGCAGTGTCGTAAAACAGGACTTCTTCAGCTTCTGCTTCAAGCGTCCAGGAGGACGGGTCGAGCACGACACAGTAGTTGCTGGAAAGGAAGTCGGCCATGACAATGAGGTGCTGGCGGTCTGCGGAATGCAGGACT
>CACZSZ010000051.1 GCA_902783945.1 uncultured Lachnospiraceae bacterium | reverse complement strand
TCATTTATTCCTAATGTCTGCGGTTGCGATATAGTGTCTCAGAAAGCATTCCGCATCCCCGGATGTCCGTGGCGTGAAAGCCTGTCCAGACTCACAAAGACTGACCAGATATAAATCACTGTAACAGCAATGCTGACACCCGGATTTTTATAACAGCACATCATGATCAGAACGAAAATTCCCATGCCTGCAAAAAACAACAGCGATCCTTTCCTGTTCCTGCGGTATTCTTCTTTGTTGAAACTCATGATCAGGTACATCATGATGAAATACAATACAAAAGATGAAATAAGGAACAGGTTTTTGGGAAAGTCACTCACCGTTGCCTTCCGCATAAACTCCAGAGCCGCAGTTATGTGATTCAGAGACAGGATCAGAAAAACATGCAGCATCATGTAACCCGTCCCGTTTGTCACGGTATTCCTGTCGATCAGTCTGTTATACAAAATTCCATAACTCGAAAACAGTCCTGCCACGATCAGGAAGGCACACAGAGAAAAGTACACTGTTGACATGTTCCAGCCGCCCTCAAAATAATCCGTGATCGCTATGATCATCTCCCCGAAGGTGAATACCACATAGAGCATGACCCTCTCTGTCAGATGCGGAAAATCTACCGGCACCAGAACCTTTCCCCTGCTTCCTGCGATCACCGCTATGATACCAAACACGACAGCCAGCGGGGAAACGGGAATTCCCGTGACGGAAAAAACCGGAAAGGAAACCGCGATAATGCCTGCCTGGATCAGAATCGTCCGAAGGCTTATTTTGATCTGCTCACACTCCCACGGCTTCGCCTTCTCCGTCTTCTTCAGCTGAATGAAATACTGCAGCGCGATATTCAGCAGGATCAGCAGCCAGGCTCCGTTAAACGCAAAGAATTCTTCCTGCCAGTTTACCCGGATCCCGCGCGCCATGAAATACAGCAGATACATATTCACAAAGATGGCAATATGCATACGCTTGTCATTCTCCCCATATCGGTTTATGAACAGCGTCGTATAATACCAGATCTGCAGTACGATCAATGCGGCCAGCACATAGGTCAGGAAAGACTCCGGATCAATAAATCCATTCTCCATCACATGCAGGAGATGATTATTTCTGCCGATGATATAGACAAAGATCAGATCATAGATCAGTTCGATGTATTCTACTTTTTTCTCGGACTCCATCATGGCGGCTCCTCTGTTACTAAGGAACTGTTGTAGAAATAAATCATAGATTATTCTGATGCATCGGGTCAACAGGAATCTTTTATGATATACTTTTATTGTCTGATAACCAAAACTCATTTAGTAATCACAGCAAGGAGCATACATATGAAAGACGGAAACAGATATATCCCTGTAGAGGAACGCACTGGCAATGAGTCGATCGTATACTTTACAAGAGACCTCTCTCCTGCCGGGATCATGAAAGCCTATGAAAAAGTCAATGCCAACATCACCGGCCGTGTCGCAGTAAAACTGCACACGGGAGAACCCAAGGGACCGAACATCATACCTCCCGCCTGGGTAAAAGAAGTACTTGAAAAAGAACCGTCCCTGAAGGACGCCAGAATCGTCGAGACGAATACCTTCTATGACGGCGACCGCTACACGACCGAACAGCACCGGAAAACACTGGAAGTGAACGGCTGGACAGACTTCTGTGAGGTCGATATCATGGATGAAGACGGAACCATTGATCTTCCTGTTGCCGGCGGCAAATGGTTTGATCACATGACCCACGGCTCTCACATGACCGGCTACGACTCCATGTTTGTCCTGACACATTTTAAGGGACACATGATGGGCGGCTTCGGCGGATCCAACAAGAACATCGGCATCGGCTGCGCGGACGGCCGCATCGGCAAAGGCATGATCCATGCAAAAGACGGTGATGATTGGGGCGTTGTGGAAGAAGAACTGATGGAAAAGATCACGGAATCAACTAAAGCTTCCATCGATTATTTCGGAAAAAATATCACATATGTCAATGTCATGCGGAATATGTCCGTCTCCTGTGACTGTGAAGGTATCGAAGCCGCTCCTGTCGTCACTCCGAACGTCGGTATCCTGGCCTCTACCGATATCTGTGCCATTGATACCGCCTGCGTGGATCTGATCTATGCCATGTGTGAAAAGGATCATCATGATCTGGTAGAGCGCATCGAAACCCGGCACGGACACAGACAGCTTTCCTATATGCACGAGCTCGGCATGGGAAACAGCCGCTATATCCTGATCGATCTGGATCACAACAATGTACTGCTCACTCCGGAAAAAGCAGTCGAAGGGGTCAAACCGTTCGTACTGATCAAATGATCACAGCGGTTTGACATAGGTCCGGAATTAGTTTACAATTCAGGTTGCGAAGGCAACGGCGTCTTTGAGTGGAGACTTGAAGGCGCCTTTCTCTAATTCATTAAGCAGGAGTATAAGAGTTATGTGTGGTATAGTTGGTTTCACAGGTGAACACCCCGCAGCCCCGATCCTTCTGGACGGACTTTCCAAACTGGAATACCGCGGATATGATTCTGCCGGTCTGGCTGTCCGTGACGGCTCTGCCCTTGCAGAAGTAGTAAAGGCAACCGGAAAACTCCGCAATCTGGCGGAAAAGATCGATAACGGATCCGCACTGCCGGGCAGCTGCGGTATCGGCCACACGCGCTGGGCCACTCATGGGGAACCGACGCAGATCAATGCTCATCCCCATGTGAGCGGCAATGCAACAGGTTCCGCTTCCGGCCCTGTCGAGTCTGACGTTGTCGGCGTACATAACGGCATCATTGAAAACTACGAAGACCTGAAGGCCAAGCTCACCCGCCATGGCTATCAGTTCTACAGCGACACCGATACCGAGATCCTGATCAAGCTCGTCGATTACTATTATAAAAAATATAAGATCGGACCGATCGATGCCATCAACCGCATGATGGTGCGCGTGCGCGGTTCTTACGCACTGGCACTGATGTTCAAAGATTATCCCGGTGAAATCTATGCGGCAAGAAAGGATTCTCCTCTCATCATCGGAATCTCCGAAGGTGAGACCTATCTGGCCTCCGACGTTCCGGCGCTTCTCAAATACACCCGGAATGTCTATTACATCGACAACCTTCAGTCTGTGCGCCTGATTCCCGGCGAAGCGCATTTCTTCGACCTGAACGGCGACGAAGTGGAAATGCCCGTCACGGAGATCACCTGGAATGCCGAAGCAGCCGAAAAAGACGGCTTCGAACATTTCATGATCAAAGAGATCCATGAGCAGCCGAAAGCCGTGCGCGACACGCTGAACAGCCTGATCAAAGAAGACCGGATCGATCTTTCCGGCACCGGTCTGACAGATGACATACTCCGCGATACAGACTCCATACACATCGTCGCCTGCGGCTCCGCCTGGCACGTGGGTATGGCTTCCCAGTATATTCTGGAAGACCTGACCGAGGTTCCCGTCCGTGTGGAACTGGCTTCGGAATTCCGGTACAGAAAGCTTCTTCTCAGCGAACATGCTCTGGTCATTGTTATCTCCCAGTCTGGTGAAACGGCTGACAGTCTGGCCGCTCTTCGCGAGGCAAAGGCGAAAGGTGCCCGGACTATGGGCATTGTTAATGTGATCGGATCAACGATCGCCCGTGAAGCAGATCACGTGCTGTATACACTTGCCGGACCCGAGATCGCCGTGGCCACGACCAAGGCATACAGCGCCCAGCTGGCTGCCATGTACGCATTCGCAGTGGAACTGGGCAGCGTTCACGGGAAGATCAGCAGCGAAATGTATGCATACTATATTCAGGAACTGCTGGCCATTCCGGACAAGATCTCCCGCACGCTTGAGGACAAGGAGCGAATCCAGTGGTTTGCCGCCAAATTCTCGCATGCGCATGATATCTTCTTCATCGGCCGGGGTGTCGACTATGCGATCAGCCTGGAAGGCAGCCTGAAAATGAAGGAAATATCCTACATCCATTCTGAAGCGTATGCGGCCGGCGAGATGAAGCACGGCACGATCAGCCTGATTGAAAACAATACACTTGTCATCGGTGTCCTGACGCAGAAAGATCTGCTGGAAAAAACGATCAGCAACATGAAAGAATGCAAGGCGCGCGGCGCCTACCTGATGGGACTGACCAGCTACGGCAATTACAGTGTGGAAGATTCCGTAAATTTCACGATCTATGTCCCGAAAGCTGACCCGCACTTTATCGGCAGCCTGGCGGTCATCCCGCTGCAGCTGCTCGGCTACTACACCAGCGTCGCCCGCGGCCTGGATGTGGACAAACCCCGGAATCTGGCGAAATCCGTGACCGTGGAGTGAGCTTATGAAGACTGATCTGTGCCCGTTCAGAAAGGTATGCCTTTTTAGATTTCAGTATTCCGACCGGATATAGTACTTCACAAACCGACTGTCGGAGCACGGCCGTTCCTTAAAGAGTTCAGGTTTCAGGATGAATCATTTTTATATTAAATATTAAATACTAAATATTAAATGAAGGAGAATACACTATGTCAAATCCCATTATCACGATCACAATGGAAAGCGGCGATGTCATGAAAGCGGAGCTGTATCCGGAAATCGCCCCGAACACTGTAAACAACTTTCTCAGCCTGGTCAAAAAAGGCTACTACGACGGTCTGATCTTTCACCGTGTGATCAACGGTTTCATGATTCAGGGCGGCTGCCCTGACGGCACCGGTATGGGCGGCCCGGGTTACCGCATCCGCGGAGAGTTCGCTCATAACGGATTCCAGAATGATTTGAAGCACACCGAAGGCGTCCTGTCCATGGCCCGCGCCATGCATCCGGACTCCGCCGGCAGCCAGTTCTTCATCATGCACAAGAATTCCCCGCATCTGGACGGTGAGTATGCCGCTTTCGGCAAGATCACAGAAGGTCTGGAAATCGTCGACAAGATTGCCACTACCGCCACTGACTGGAACGACCGTCCGAAAACACCGCAGCGCATCGCTTCGGTCACTGCCGAGACTTTTGGCGTCGAATATCCGGAACCGGAAAAACTCTGATTCGGACATTTATCGAAAAATACGGGATGGGGCATCACCGCAGCCCCATCCCGCTTTCCAATTTGCAATCATTTTCCAGTTTCATCTCTCGGTTTCATCTCTTATTTTCATCTCTCATATTCATCTCTCAGTTGATTCATTTCTTTTCAGATATCCAGTTTTTCATTGTTTTGCTTTCAGGTCAGTTCATCTTTCTTATCATTTTTTCTGCTGCTCCCGGCTTCTGTTCCCAGACCTTCCGTCCTCTCTGCCCCTCTGATAACCATCAATTCTTTATTCTAAAGTGAAAGGAATACGTATGTTATTACAGCAAACTCTGGAACATGAAAAAGATGATTTAAAAAGAAAAATCTTATTTTTGGAAAAATGTCTCGAAAATGTACCCGATGGCCAGATGAGGATCTCACACAGCAATGGCTGTGTTCAATATTATTTCCGAAACGTTTCCTCCACAAAAAACTCAGGAGTGGAATCCGAAACCGTTGTCAAAACAAAGGATGGCCCCGTATGCAAAAATAAGACGGGTACCAGCTCCGGATATTTTTACAATCATGATGAGAATCTTGCAAGGGCAATCGCTCAACGTGATTATGATCTAAGACTTTTGAAAGAACTAAGAACACGCTACAAAGCGATTGACAGAGCTTTACACGCTTATACCCGCACAGATCCCGAAAAAGTACTTCAATCTTTCAGTCCGGACAGACAAACTCTCATTGAACCCAGTATCATAAGCGATGAGGCATATATAGAACACTGGCTTACGGAAAAGTATCCCCGGAAATCCTTTGGAGAAAACACACCGGAAATCTATACTGCAAAAGGAGAAAGAGTCAGATCCAAATCCGAAAAAATCATAGCTGATACCTTATTCAGATACAACATTCCATACCGATATGAATACCCGCTGCAATTACGCGGATTCGGTTTAGTTCATCCGGATTTTATGGTTCTGAATCCAACCACGAGAAAAGAATTCTTCTACGAGCATTTCGGAATGATGGATGAAGAAAAGTATGTGGGTGATGCACTCAAAAAGATTGAGGCTTATGAAAAAAATGACATCTTCCCCGGAAAACAATTAATAATTACTCTGGAAACCAGGACAATGCCTCTCAACATTAGAATTCTTGAGAAAATAATAAGAATCTATTTCCTATGATCCCTATGAAACTGGCTTCAGCCACAAAATCAAATACTACTGCGTACTATTTCAAAACTCTTTCATTTAATCCGTAAATTTTC
>CACZSZ010000050.1 GCA_902783945.1 uncultured Lachnospiraceae bacterium | reverse complement strand
TGTATCCGTACGATATCGTGGAGAAGGTCATGCATATGAACTGGTCCGGATATCGGATCACGGAGGATGCAGCCCTTGAAGCCCAGTGGCGCCAGCTGCCGGACTATGTGGAGAAAGGCACAAATGCACTGGTCATCGCGGATACATCCGGCTCCATGTACGGCAGACCGCTGGCAACTTCGGTCGGTCTGGCGGTGTACTTTGCCGAAAGAAATACAGGCCCGTACCACAATCTGTTCATGTCATTCTCCGGAACTTCCCGGATCCAGATGCTGAAGGGTGAGATCCTGGCGCAGAAGATCCGGAGCATCGATATGAGTGACTGGCAGATGAACACGAATCTGCAGGCGGCATTTGACCACGTACTGGAGATCGCAGTGATAAATCATGTTCCGGAAGAAGAGATGCCAAAGGCATTGATCGTTATCTCCGATATGGAGATCGATCACTGCGGCGAAAAGAACTGGACATTCCATGAGCAGATGGCGAACCGGTTCAGAGCTTTTGGCTATCGGATCCCGAACATCATCTTCTGGAATGTCGACAGCCGGCATGATGTATTCCACACGGACAAGAGTCGTGCCGGCGTTCAGCTGGCCAGCGGCCAGTCCGCTGCTGTATTCCGTCAGGTCATGCAGTGTGTGGGCATGGATCCGGTGGAGGCGATGGAAAAGGTCATCAATTCCGAGAGATATGCAGCGATCGCGGTTGCCTGAGCATTTGCTCAGGCGCCGCCCGGAATTCGGATAAGGGGGGCTAAGTTTGATCCGGCAGGATCATAAAGGCGGCCTCTCTTGTGACAGGATGGATATGGCTGTAGTCAAACCGGATCCGGCCGGAACAGGAAAAACGAAAGCTCTCTTCGGCTGTCATCCGGCGGCTGGGGTGAAAGTGCAGACGATTGTCAAAACGAAGCAGTTCTTCAAACATTTCCAGTGAAAATTCTTCCCGGACTTCCTGCGAGGCAGTCCGGGTGTTTTGCAGGCGGCTCACCGGATCCTGTTCAGCAGCTGCCTGCGCAAATGCAGACAGAAAATCTCCCCGGGCTCTCGGGGAAAGAGCTTTCCTTCCCATTTCGCGGCGGTAATAATCCAGCAGGGATTCATACATGGCAAAGGCGGAATCAAACAGCTTTTCGAGATAAGGAAGAGCATGCCGGAAAAGACCGGGATTCCAGAATATATCCACCATATCCGCTATGCCGCGGAGCCGGTCGATCTCAGCTGCGGTAAGCCATTTTGTGGCGATCACCGTGTACGGAGGCCGCGAGGAACTGATCAGGCCGTAATCCGTTTCATGGCGTTTCATTTCCGTTCCCGCGAGTACTTTCAGAAACCCCAGCTGAAACTGATGGGCACGGAGTGCATACACGAGATTGAAGGAATTTGCAAAGGAGGAATAGTCCTCATAGGGAAGGCCGGCGATGAGGTCTGTATGCAGTGCCATGTTCTGTGTTTCTGCCAGGATACGCACGGCATGGAAGATCTTCTCGTTGTCGGCAGTTCTGCGGATGGCGGATAAGGTTTCCGGGTTGGCTGACTGGATCCCGATCTCCAGCTGGATCAGGCCGGGGCGGAGTGATCGCAGCAGAGACAGGTCTTCTTCACGAAGCAGATCCGCACCGATCTCAAAATGGAAGCAGGTTGTATGGTTGTCATGATCCCGGATATATGCCCAGATGTCTCTCGCACGTGCTGCATCTGCATTGAAAGTCCGGTCCACAAACTTGACCAGAGACACGTTCCGGTCCAGGAAGAACTGCAGTTCTTTCAGGACCGTTTCCAGCTTGCGGAAACGTACGGAAACGGCAGCGGAGGAGAGGCAGTACGTGCATCGGAACGGGCATCCTCGGCTGGATTCGTAATACACGATCCGGTTTGCGAAATCTTCCGTTCCGTCGTACAGAAACGGCATGTTTTCAATCTCCGGCACCGACAGACCCGCAGAAGAATAACATACCTTTCCTTCTTTCCGGAAGATGGCACCGGGCAGATTTTCTGCCGGAGAAGTTCCGAATGATTCCCTGCTGCCAGTGCCGGAAAGAATTGCACAGAGGCGGGAAAAACTGTATTCGCCTTCGCCGGTCAGTACAAAATCGCAGCTTTCCAGATAGGTTTCCGGATGTGTGGCTGCTTCCGGACCGCCGGCAAACAAAATAAGCTCTCCAGCCGGATGAAGACGCCGCAGGTCTTCCAGAAGCGACTGGCAGATCTGCGCGTTCCAGATATAGACAGACATACCGATCACATCCGCATTTTTCCCGATCAGATCAAACAGGATATCTTCATAGCGGTCATTGATCGTATATTCGGCAATATCGATCCGCGGAAAAACAGAGGCGCCGGTCCTCTGTCTTCCGGCTGCGTTTTCTGCGAAGACATATGCACTCCGCCTCAGTGCGTATACAGCCGGGTTGGAATGTACATAGCTGGCATTGACGGCGGCCAGCAGGATTTTTTTCTGTTCCGAAATTTGAGACGGCAGCATGATGGGGTACCTTACGCATTTTCTAAACTGATGTCTGTTGATTATCTTAGTATAACAGCAGCGTCACTTGAATAGTATAAAAAGATAATCTGAGATGCAGTGCCCGGTACTGACCATCTGCACAGCAATAGATTGGAATGGGAATTGGATCGAAAATCTGATATGATACAGCAAGGTGAACAAGCAGATCAGAGTTTGACTATATACTATTTGTGAGAAGACAGGATTTGAAACCGCAGGAAAATTGCGCAGAAAGAAGAGAAGAGATACAGAACATACTGAGTGCCGATGAGGCAAGACAGAACGGTAAGATGATGAGGCAGACCTGCAAACGGCCTTCTCACGGAACCTGGGAATATACCAAAGACAGGGACCACATTATTGAATTGCTGAAAGAGCAGGAACGGACCAGAATTCAGGAACTGATTCCGATCCGCCACGAACGTATGAGTGTTTCGCCATTTGCTTTTTATCGCGGAGCCGCCATTATCATGGCAGATGATCTGTCCCGTACACCAAGGACCGGGATCACGGTACAGGCCTGCGGTGATGCACATATAGCAAACTTCGGCGCTTTTGCGTCTCCCGAAAGAAGGCTGGTATTTGATATCAATGATTTTGACGAAACACTTCCCGGCCCATGGGAGTGGGATGTGAAGCGGCTGATAACGAGCATTGAGATCTGCGGGCGGCACTGCGGGTTTTCTGAGAATGACAGAACAGAGGCAGTCCTGGCAGCAGCGAGGATATACCGTCGGGCAATGCTGCGCTTTTCTGAAACCGGAAATATGTCCATGTGGTACGAGCATATCGACCTGGAAAAACTGTACAGAGTACATGAAGGCGAGCTTGGTATTCAAAAGGCGAGAACTATTCACAAAGCTGCCGTCAAGGCTATGTCAAAAACCAATGAGGGTGCCTTTTCAAAATTGACGGAGGTAGTCGACGGACAGATACAGATCAAGAGTGATCCGCCGCTCATAGTACCGCTGCGGGATATACAGGGATATGCCGGCAGCAAACGTGTCAAAAAAACAGAACAGATAATCAGTGATGCTTTGCGGTCTTATCGCCGCAGTCTTCCGCGGGAGAGAAGAATCCTCATCGACAGATATCGGGTCGTAGATATCGCCAGGAAAGTTGTCGGAGTCGGAAGCGTCGGAAACAGGGCGCTGATCGTTGTTATGGAGGGTGTTTCGGAAAATGACCCGCTCGTTCTGCAGGTCAAGGAAGCGCAGGCTTCCGTGCTGGAAAACTATCTGGGCAAAAGCACATTTGCGGAACACGGGAGACGCGTGATAGAAGGACAGAGGGCGATCCAGACCGCAGGAGATATCCTGCTGGGCTGGGCCAGAATACAGGAGGCGGACGGAGTGCAGAGAGACTACTATGTCCGGCAGCTATGGGATTCAAAAGGCTCTGTAAATCTGGAGAAGATCAGCCCGGATGAGCTTTCCGCAATAGCTTCGATGTGTGCCTGGACACTGGCGCATGCTCATGCGAAGACCGGCGACAGGCATGGGATCGCGGGCTATCTCGGCCAAAGCAAAGCTTTCGAAGAAGCCATGCTCAGGTTTGCACGGTCGTATGCGGATCAGAATGAGCGGGATTATGAAGTGTTTTGCAGCTGGTATCGCCAACTTTGACATATCAATAAAGAGAAAAAGAGGGAGGAGATTGAATATGAGAAAGAAACTGGCAATTATTATGGCCCTGGCGATGTTGATGAGTCTTGCGGCCTGTGGGACCGGCAAGCCCTCTTCGGACGGGTCTTCTGCGGATAAAGTTGCTGATACATCTGTGTCGGAAGACACCCGGAGCAGCACTGCCGGAGGGATCCATCATGCGGAGATCGTGATAAAAGACTACGGAACGGTCACTGTAGAACTGGACGGAGATGCCGCACCGATCACTGTGGACAATTTTATCAGTCTGGCGAAAGATGGTTTTTATGACGGACTGACTTTTCATCGGATCATCGATGGATTTATGATACAGGGAGGCGATCCCAAGGGAAATGGAACAGGCGGATCGGATAAAACGATAAAAGGAGAATTTGCAGAAAATGGCGTTGATAATCCGATATCCCATGAAGCGGGCGTGATCTCCATGGCCAGATCGCAGGATCCGGACAGTGCTTCTTCCCAGTTTTTCATCACGGTTGCTGACGCATCCTTCCTGGATGGCAAGTACGCGGCATTCGGGCATGTGACAGACGGGATGGATGTTGCTGAACAGATTGCAAAGGATGCGGAACCGGTGGATGGAAACGGCACGATCCCGCCGGAGGCACAGCCGGTGATCGAGAAGATCCGGATCGTGGATTAATGGATGAATATCTATGGCAGACCCCGCCTGCGGGAAAGAAAAAACAGGCAATATGATTTGGAGGAAAAATGAATTTTGATCAATTGATGGAGTGCAGGTATTCCTGCAGATCTTTTTCAGAGGAGCCTTTGACAGACGCAGAGCTGGCAGAGCTCATCAGAGCTGCCAACGGCGCACCGGTGGGAAGCGCACGGTATATGGATCTTCATCTGACGGTCGTGCGTGACAGGGATGTCCTGGATAAAATGGCGGAAGCTCTTTTTGTGCGTGTGGAGAAAAAGAAAAAAGAGATGGCAGCCATTGTGGAAACGGTTGAGTCCCAAAGAGCTGATAACATGCCGAAAGATCCGTTTTACGGGGCTCCGGCCGTGATCTTTATTTCACATAAAAAACAGGATCTGCAGCCCGGGATTGAATGGTGCAACGCGATGAACGCAGCTATGTTCATTCATCTGAAAGCGACAGAGATGGGACTTGGAAGCTGTTTCAGCTGGGGAGTACTGGAATCTGAGAGAATATTTCCTGAACATGCACATAATGATCTGCTGAATCTCCCGAAGGATTTTGAACCGTTGATCGGGATCATGGTGGGACATCCGGCTGCCGGAGGAAAAGTCAGAAAAATACCTGAGGACCGACTGAGCATCAACCGGATCTGAGGGAAGTCATTCTGGATAATGACGGCAATTTGATCGAAGTGGGTACGCCGATGAAGTAACGGCTGTTCCTGAGTCAGAATAGAGCGGTTCTGTGCAAAAAAAGCACAGAACCGCTTTTAATTTATTGATCAGAATAGATATTGACACGATGTCAGAATAAATGTACAATACAGATGCTGACACAATGTCAAAATAATGAAAAGCAAACAGGGAAGGATTTAAAATGAGAAAAGGAACACCGGAACAGATCGCACAAAAACGGGAAGAGATCATCAATGCGTGCGAACAGCTTTATCAGACAATGAGCTTCCGGGAGATAACACTGAAAGAGATCAGCAGTATCACGTCTTTCTCCCGTCCCACGATCTATAATTACTTTGAAACGAAAGAAGAGATCTTCCTGGCGCTTTTCAAGCGGGAATATGACCTCTGGAATGAGCAGCTGGCTGCGATCCTTGATCAGAATGAACGGCTGACAAAACCACAGCTGGCAGAAAAAATCGCTCATTCCCTCGCAGAAAGACAGCAGCTCTTAAAACTTCTTTCCATGAATAACTATGATATGGAAGCCAACAGCCGTCAGGAACTGCTGACTGCGTTCAAGCAGTCCTACGGCAGTTCCATGCACAATATGTGTATGCTGCTGGAGAAATA
>CACZSZ010000049.1 GCA_902783945.1 uncultured Lachnospiraceae bacterium | reverse complement strand
TAGATACTCCGCCTGTCCGCAGTCACATCGTGACGGCGGGAGAGCAGATCGATCAGAGAGCCGGCCGGAAGGATATGATCCTCGTCCGTCTCTTCTGAAAGTATCTGCCAGATATATAAAAGTCTTAGTTTGGTTTCCTGAGCAGCCATGTTTCCCTCCCATGAACCAGTATACCGATGCGTGATGCAAAAAACTGCACAGTGGCAGTTTTTGCTGTTCTTGAGTTTGCTGACCTTATGAGCAGCAAATCGGATTTTGTCATTCCGGTGTCTTCTTTCCTAAAAACTCCTCTTTGCTGATTTCCCGGGTGTCATCATATCCGCTTCCGATGATATAGTTCTGCTTATAATCGACATCGTAGTAGTGCATTTTGACAGGATCCTCTTTGTGATGACGGAAGGCCACGTAGAAAAGATATCCTCCCATACCGCCGACCCCGCTTAGAACTGCCAGGATAAACAGCAGAATCCTGAATCCTGTCGGGATTGGCAAGATAAATGAAACAAAAGCGAGTATGACCATCACCACAAACACGATTGCCAGGATCTTAATGGTTCTGTTTTCTTTATCGCTCGCCTGCCAGGTCTTGCTTCCGTGCGCCTGCTTCCCTTTGCAGCTTTCATACAGGGGGATGCTGACATGCATGCCCTCCTGTGCCGCTTCCTTTAATTCTTCGCTGACCGCCTCTTTTATGCTTTTCAGATCCATGATAACCTTCCCCATTGACAGGATTTGTGTCCTTGACTCCATAAATCATTAACCAGAGAATTTATACTACCGTGTATCCTTCCGAAGCTAAAATGGTCAATGCTTTTTCATAGTTTTCTTCTTTCACAAGAATGTAATCTGTGTTGTAAGTCGATATCGCAAAAATGCCTATATTGTTTTCCGCCAGTATCCCGGAAAGCTTTGACAAAATACCAATCAATGAAAAGTCAAGAACCCCCTGAATGCGGAAAACTCTCCATCCATTATCACATTCGATCGTTTTTGACGGAGTATCTTCTGTTTTACACACCAGTGACAGTTCTTCATCCGTCTTGCCTATAAAATACAGATCCGAACCCAGGTTTATTTCTGATATGTCTGTAACCTTACAAACAGAAAACTGCCCCTTAATTCTTTTCAGTTCCATACTTTTGTCCTTATAAACTGGATTTGTTTCTGGTAAATCCCTTCATAACATGCCTCCTCGACAAAACCTCTTACTATTCAATCCCCTATTGTTCCAACTATAAAATGCCTGCAGAAGAGGTTTCCGCTTCATTGTGCAGCTGCGAGCAGCAGCATTTACTGTGTTTTATCCTCAAATCTGAAGGGCTTATACTGCCTCCTGGCTTCCTTTGCCTCCCAGTAGGCGTCCTGCAGGGCGTGCATGACAGTGTCCTGATCCGCCTCGGAAAGAACGCCGCCTGCAAAGATCGCACGAAGGTCGTTGACGATCTTTTCTGTCTGCTGCCTTACGCGTGATCCGTAGATCTCGCCGCCTTCAGCAAAGAACAGGTCGCTGTCATCGCGCAGCAGCTGCGGGTCATAACCGAGTTCTTCACCGATCCGGTCAAACAGAGCAGCCTGTTTGGGCCGCCTTCCGTCGATCTCCCAGCCGCGGACTGTGCGGAGTGCCACGCCGAGCCGCTCGGCCAGTTCCGCCTGCGAGATGTGTTTTTTCTTCCGCAGAAGTTTCAGCTTTTCTCCGAATTCCATACATGCCTCCTTTAGTGGGTGAGAAGGTCCCTAACCATCTTGCCTCTTGACGAACGTGTGTTCCTGTGCCTATAATGGCAACACAAGAGGCAAAATAAATTGCCTATAAACGGCGCAACTCGATTGAATTGCCTATAATGTAACCTGATAAAGCGACTTTGTCAAGGAAAGAAGCAAACGTATGCGAACCATTCTTCATTCCGATATGAACGCGTTTTATGCGAGCGTAGAGCTTTTATATCATCCGGCGCTTCACGGAAAGCCTGTCGCGGTAGGCGGTGATCCGGAGCTGCGGCACGGGATCGTCCTTGCCAAGAGCCAGGAGGCAAAGCGCTGCGGGGTCAAGACCGGCATGGCGCTCTGGGAAGCGCGGCAGTGCTGCCCGGATATCGTCTTTGTCCCGCCGCACTACGACAGGTACATGCGCTTCTCGCATCTGGCGCACGAGATCTATGCCGACTACACGGACCTCCAGGAAGCGTTTGGGCTGGATGAGTGCTGGCTGGATGTGACGGACTCCGCAGAAGTAAAAGGCAACGGGAGAAGGATCGCGGAGGAGATCAGCGAAAGGATCAAGTTTGAGCTCGGCGTAACGGTCAGCATTGGCGTCTCCTGGAACAAGATCTTTGCGAAGTTCGGCAGTGACTACAAAAAACCGGACGCGATCACGGAGATCACAAAGGAGAATTACAGACAGATCGTCTGGCCGCAGCCGGTGGAAGACCTTCTGTATGTCGGAAGGGCAACAAAGAGGAAGCTGCATACAGTCGGAATCCATACAGTCGGGGATCTGGCATGCGCCGATCCGGTGATGCTGAAAAGCCTGCTTGGCAAGATGGGACTTGTCCTCTACGTATTTGCCAACGGCGAGGATCAGACGCCGGTAGCAAAAGAGCGCACACACGCTCCGGTAAAGAGCATCGGCAACGGCATGACCGCACCCAGGGACCTGGTAAACGAGGAGGACGTATCCCTGGTTGTGTACCTTCTGGCAGAAAGCGTCGGAGCCAGGCTCAGAGAGCATGGCTTTGCCGGGAGCGTGATCGAGATTGCCGTCCGGGACTGTGATCTCTACGGATTTACGAGGCAGAAGAAGATCGCCTGCCCCACCAACGTAACAGGTGAAATTGCCGAGGCAGCCATGGCGATCTTCCGTGAAAACTATATCTGGCGAAAGCCGATCCGTT
The DNA here is from genome assembly GCA_902783945.1 of uncultured Lachnospiraceae bacterium. Lineage (GTDB taxonomy): Bacteria > Bacillota > Clostridia > Lachnospirales > Lachnospiraceae > Bilifractor. Next base: position 3,839 of record CACZSZ010000049.1, on the reverse strand, counting down.
CCGTCACGGTCCGGGCATCCATGCTTGTTCCTGATGATGCGCCCTGGCAGACCAGCCTGTTTGTCGATCCCCAGAAGAGGGAGAAGCTGATGAGCCTGGATGCGGCTGTGGACACGATCCGCAGGCGGTTCGGATACCACGTGATCCAAAGGGGGCTGATGCTTAAGGATACGCGCCTGTCTGCCCTTGATGCCAAGAACGACAACACGATCCATCCGCACTCCTATATGGAGAGAGGCAACAGAGTTGGCATAGAAGAACTTCTGACAGTCTGAAAAGGAGAGCAGATATGGTCTATAGCGAGACAGTTACAAGGCAGAGGGAAGACGCCTCTCTTGAAGAGAACCCGCTCAAGGCATACGTGACGGTCTACGCCCGCTTTACGCCGGAAGGCGATATGGAGCCGCTTTGCCTGGAATGGGAGGACGGCCGGCGCTTTTCCATCGACCGGATCACCGACAGGCGGCGTGCGGCGAGCCGGAAAGCCGGAGGGTGCGGCATCCGCTACGTCTGCATGATCAAAAACAAAAGGGTTGAGCTCTTTTATGAAGAAAACTACAGATGGTTTGTCACGGCGGGCACGTCCTGATCTGGCATACCGAAAAAAGGTCCGCATCCTCTGCCGGCCCCACTTCCGGCAGAGTGCACGGCGCGCATAAGGGGACCTGTTTCCCTTCCTCTTATGCGCACCAAAATACAGAGATTACAATGCCCGAAAAGTCCGGGCAAAGAGGGAAAAGGAGGAGAAATCTTGCTTAGATTTGACAACCGGGTCCGGCTCAACTTTGAGCAGCAGGTCCTTCCGTGCATGTTTTACTGTGAGTTTGAGCGGGAACATTTCCGCAGGAGATTTCTGAAGAAGGGAGAGATCTTTCATATGCTGGATCTGTTCTATCAGGTAAACGGAGAAAGAAATCCCTATACAAAGGACCAGATCCGCGTAAGCGAGATCCGGATTGATAACAACACGAGCTGCCTGTGCGTCACGATGCCGCCGACGGATCATCCGTCAGGATCCGAGCGCATCCTGATGCTGTACAATGAAGCCTTTGACAAACTGGCCTACTACCTGGTGGAGCACGGCTGGAGCGAGAGGTGGATCGCAAAAGTGAAGTATGAATTCAATGACCGGTTCATTCCCGTAAACGACAGCGTAAAAGCGGATGATAAAGAAGAACTTGCCGTTGCGCTGACAGACTTTGATCCGAAGTATGCTGCCTGGAAAGAAAAAGAGGAAGGAGAAAAGAAGCCATGAGGCATGGACAGATCACGCTGCTGGAAAGAGACATTCTGCTGTACATCGGTACGTTCAGAAACGAGAACGGATATCCGCCGACGGTCCGCGAGATCGGTGAGGCTGTGGGACTTAGGTCTGCTTCTTCCGTTCAGATGCATCTGACACAGATGGAGGCAGCAGGCATTATCAAACGGACCAGGAATAAATCGCGGGCACTGGCCATGAGAGTATGAGAAAGGAGAGCGGCATGAGAAAACATTTGCTGGCCGGCAAGGGGGTATCCCCGGAGCAGTCCGGCATCAGCAACAAGAAAGAGACCAAAAAACAGGATGGATATATGGAGTACCTTCAGAGCGTGTCAGAGGTAACCGGCCTGCTGATCAGGCGTCTGATCGACCTGTATCATCTAGGATATGTCAGAAACGGGGAGACGGGTATGCTTTCTGGGGATAAGACGGGAAACAGGAAAGGCAACCAACACCGCTCTTCAGTCTGTCCCAACCGACTGAAGAGCTATGTCCTGTTCTCCCTTCCATGATCGTATACACACCGATCGGAATAAACTGAACTCTGTCATAATCGTTTCCCGGACCCTTTCTGATAATCAGATCAGAGATACTGACCTTTACCAGAAACGGTATCTTCATTGCAGGTCCCACTGCCTTCAACTCATACACCACCTTGAATTAGCCTTGATTATGCCAGAAAGAATTTAAATAACTTTTCTGTTGGGGAAGCGGATGATCTTATTATCGTCGTAAACGGTTTCGATTTCATCCGCTTCCACGTCAATGATTACAGGATCCAATGAAGTGATGTGTTGTGCTGAGGGCTCAGAAGCACCTTCAATTTTATTGATGATTGTGCTTTCAAGCTTACGAAGCCCAGAGCGGAGAAGCGGTTCTCCTAATTCTTGCCAGGCTAAGCCAAGCAGGTACATTCCGGCTTCATTCCTTCGGGCTTTTACATGTTCTTTACGAACAAACTCAGTGTTTGCCTTTTGAGAAACAACGGTGCTTGGCAGTGTTGGTTCTTTGTAAGGAACTGGGTTTTTGAACTGCGTCGCCAGCTTCCCGTTTTCACGAATGCCACCTGAGCTTACTTTCTGCCCTTTCTTGGGTTCCGGTGCTTCAACGATATACTTTGTCATTTTCGTTTCCTCCTTGAAAGTGTTGTTTTTTGTAGCTTTTGCCATTTCTGTGACTCCTTTCTTTATGCGGCGATTAGCATATGAGTTACGCCTTGGTTACGTGGATCAGGGAACTGCTCATAAATACGATCATTGCTGAAGTTTTGTGCCAGCATCTCTTTTATGGCGGTTCCGTGGTTGTATCCGTGTATCACGACAAGCTGGAAAGCAGTTCGTCCAATATTGATGATATTGTTGATGAAACGTTTAGCTTCGTAGCACTTCATGCCGTGTACGTCGGCGGTGATACGGATTTTCCCACTGTGGCTTTCGGAAATCTTTATCCGGTTCATCTCACTTTGCGTTAGAACCATTCTCAATCTTGTGTGAATCATACGAGCCTCCGTTCATTTTTGTAAAATGCTCTTGCTTGTTCCGCGTTTTCATAGTACAATCCATTTTACAGAAAGAAAAGAAAAATATATCTTTTTATAAGTCGTTTACAGCGGCCAAATAATAATAAAAAGATAAAATCATCCTTTTTGAGAGCGAGGGATTATTATGGCGATAAGAAACGATGATAATTTGAATCCGTTTGGACAGAGACTTTTGGGGCTAATGTTGGAGAAAGATTGTGATACGCCTAAAGCTTTAGCCAAAAAACTGTTGGAGGCAAAGCTTGTTACAGTTAATACGAGAGGAAATGATGCATTCAAGAATAAAGATAATGCTGTAGGAAGCATCGAGAAAAAAATCCGTATCCACCTGCATGCAAACGATGCAACATGTCTGCAGGGGGAATTTGTTAATGCCTATTGCAAGTATTTTGGTTGCTCGGCTGACTTCTTATTTGGGTTTACTGATATTCGGACTCCTGATGTTCAGATTAGAGAAATATGCGAAATAACAGGATTGTCGGAAGAGGCGGTCAATTGCCTGCAAGAGAATAAGCAGGTAAATAATGATGATAATGTATTCTCATATACATCCTGGTGGTCAGAACTGCTAAACGGAGATAGCTTTTATGCTATACCCATGTCATGGCTAGATTATGCTAGTAGAATTGTAGAAATATTAGATATTGATAAGCACATCGAAGCCGCAGAAAAAGCATCTTCAGAAGTTGAATTAGATTTAATAACAAAGCTGTTACTAGATGATGACAATCATAAGTCGCTGCGAATCATTAGAAGGGAGAAAGAAGATTCTATTCTTGGCGCTCACCATAAAATGCTCTCTTGTATTGAACATTTTTTGAATCAGTATGCTGATCAATGGGCAGAACAGCAACACCCGAATTACGGAGAAATGTATTATAGAAGTGAACTTAACAAACGGAAAATACTAAAAGCTCATGAAAAGGACATATAACTATTCCTGGGCTGAGTGGCTGATTATGATATCTGCGCTGTAGGAGGATTAAGCACTGACGGTTGGTAGAGATTATCTCTGCTGGCCGTCTTTTTTTGTGCG
>CACZSZ010000048.1 GCA_902783945.1 uncultured Lachnospiraceae bacterium | reverse complement strand
CTGCCTGTATACCAGGTGTTCCGGCAGACCGAGCGCAAGACCGGTGCGGCGCACTTCGTCCTTGAACAGACTGCGGAGCGGTTCCACGATTTCCTTGAAATCCACATGTTCCGGCAGTCCGCCGACGTTGTGGTGTGATTTGATCACGGCGCCGCTGTTACCGGTACCGCTCTCCACCACATCCGGATAGATCGTACCCTGTGCCAGAAAATCCACAGCCCCAATCTTTTTTGCTTCTTCTTCGAAGACGTTGACAAATTCCGCACCGATGATTTTTCGTTTCATCTCCGGATCAGTCACACCGGCCAGTTTAATATAGAATCGCTCCTGTGCATTTACACGGACAAAGTTCAGTTCGAAACCGCCCTGCGGACCGAAAACCGCTTCAACCTCATCCCCCTCATTCTTCCGGAGCAGACCGTGGTCTACAAAAACACAGGTAAGCTGTTTACCGACCGCACGCGCGAGCAGCGCGGCCGCAACTGATGAGTCTACACCGCCGGAAAGGCCAAGAAGGACTTTGCCGCTGCCGATCTGTCTGCGCAGGGAGGCGATCGTTTCATCCACAAAAGAGTCGATCTTCCAGTCACCCGCACAGCTGCAGATATCCAGTGCAAAATGCCGCAGCATCGTCATACCCTCTACAGTGTGAACGACTTCCGGATGGAACTGCGTGAGATACAGACTCCGCGAGCGGTCTTCCGCCGCCGCCACCGGACAGTTCGCCGTGTGGCCTGTGATGCGGAAGCCTTCCGGAAGAGCTGCAATATAATCCGTGTGGCTCATAAAACAAACTGTCTCGTGACTGACACCGTCCATCAATGCCGATGCTGTTTCTGCATTCCCTGACGGTCCGTCAAGAAACAGCTCCGTATGTCCGTACTCACTGACCGGGGCAGATTCGATCCTGCCGCCGAGCAGATGAGCCATCAGCTGTGCTCCGTAGCAGATTCCCAGTACCGGGATCCCCAGTTCAAACACTTCTTTACTGAAGGTGGGAGAATCCTCTTTATATACACTGGCAGGACCGCCCGTCAGGATGATTCCTTTCGGGGCCGTCCTCCTGATCTCCTCAATAGTGACTGTATTCGGACGGATCTCGCAGTATACACCGCACTCCCGGATACGCCGCGCGATCAGCTGCTTGTACTGTCCTCCGAAATCGAGGATCCATATCATTTCGTGACTCATAGCTGCTTCCCCAGTTTCGTATTATTATCTGTATCTGCCGGAAATCTCAACAGATGATCGTTCAGAAATCATGATCCATATCCGGATCGTCCATGATATCCTGATCATAAGCGTCAGGATTGCTTTCATCGTGACCTGCATGCATGTCTTCACGTGTATAGACACGATTCTTCCGGCGGGCCTCCTCGACCAGCTCGGACAGTCTTTCCTTGATCTCAAAGGAATGCTTGACATTGATAATGTCAAATTCCTTCATCGTCTTATCCGCCGAATCGCAGTGGATCGTTCCCGTGCCGATGATCTTCTGCCAGAGCGTGCGGCGGAGAGTCACGTCGGTTATGCGGTATAAACGGACATCGTCCTCTTCGGTCGTGAACAGACCCCTGTCAATAAACAGTCTGTCCTGATCCAGCTGATATACGGTAAATGTCCAGGGAAGGCCCAGGAAGTTGCGCTTGCGGTCTCTCCACAGGATATGTTCATGTTTCATGTTCTTCCTCCTTGATATAAAGCCCGGAACAATATCGTGTTTCATTTTACCATGAACCGGACGATCTTAAAATCCCCACTTGGAAAACGTCATCCCATCCGGACGATCACGACTCCGGCCAGCACAAGCAGAAGTCCGGCAGACTGGATCGGCATAATGCGCTTCTGCTGTGAATAAAACCAGCCGAAATGCTGGATCAGCACGCTGCAGAACAACTGACCCGCCACGGAAAGGACCATCAGCGTGCCGGTTCCGATCACAGGCACGGCAGACGTGTTCAGAAGAATAAACGCCGCACCGAAAGCGCCTCCCGGAACAGCCCACAACGCCGCTCTTTTCCCAAGCAGGCTTCGGATATTTTTCTGTGTCCCCTGTTTTATATTGACAATGGATGTCAGAACCACGACCGTTGCAATAGAGGATACCGAGGCATAAAGCGGAGAACCGAGACACATACCGAGTTTCCCGTTCACAGCGGCCTGCGCTGCGGAAGCCATGCCGATCAGAACGCCAAATGCCTGCCATACCCATTTTTTTCCCTGCAGTATCTGTGAATCGTCTTTTTTCTCCTCCTTCCTGTCCGGGAGTATCACCACACAGACAATTCCTGCTGTCAGAATAATGCTCCCGAAAAAAGAACGAAGCGAAAACGGCTTTATCATGCCGCCGAACCACCCGAATGAATCTGCCAGGATCCCGAGAAGGATCTGCCCGAAAATCGGCAGCACCGTTGTCTGGACGGCTCCGAGAATCGGGAACAAAACGATACATCCCACAAGCACTGCGACACCGAATACACCGCCAAGATACATCCACCAGGCGGTTTCCGTGAAGACAGGCGACGTGAGTCCGCCTCCTGCAGCCCGGATACACAGAAGCACAATAACAAACAAAAGACTGACTGTACAGGAGATCAGAGCCGATGCAAACGGCGACCCGACATGACTGCGCAGCCGCGAATTAGCCGCTGTCTGCATGGAGAGCATTATCCCTGCAATTATACCTGCCAGTATAAACATATTTCTGATCCCTCAGAGGCTTACTGCCCCAAAAGTCCAAATGGTATACAGATGATACCATTCCAAAATCTTCTTACTTATAAAGGATCAGCGCCACTAATTCCAGTGTCTCATCTCCTTTACAGGCAATGCCGTGACCGGTTCCGGCCGGACACAGAGCGATATCGCCGGGCAGCAGCTCAGCCATCGTACCGTTGTCGTTATACTCGGCCGCACCGCGAAGAATATAAAACAGTTCGCTGTCTGTTTCATGCACATGGTATCCGATACTCGTTCCCGGTGTAAGCGTCATATGTGAAAACAGCCTGCCCTTGTCATTCAGCTCTTCCTGAGAGTTTATGAAATTCGTGATCTGGACTGTTCCGTTCCCGTCTCTCATATGCTCCCGGCAATCGATCGTACATTCCTCTTTTTTTCTTATCATGACATTCTCCTTTCAAATCATAAATTTCATTTCTCATGTGCGCCCATAACACCCATCCCTTTTGCCACAAGTGTGATAAAATCCTGCACATTGGCCACCATGGTCGTCGCACTCAGGCTGCCGCGGTCGAGAAGCTTATTGACAACAAATTCATCCGCGTCCACGGCATAGAGATATACCGGACGGACAGTACCATCCTCCATGACACGGAATGACGGAGTCATATTTCCGGTGGCGATCGTATGCAGCATCGTTGCAAGACAGATGACCGTGGTTGCCTTTTTTACGAGTGCGCGCATCTCATCGGCAGCCCTGTACACATCTCCTGTGACCTCCGGAAGAGGTCCGTCGTCCCGTATCGAACCTGCCAGTACGAACGGAACATGATGCCTGACACAGGCACACATGATGCCGTCGTCAAGATCATAGTCTTTGATAAACTGAGGGATGGATCCGCTGTTTCTCACTTTATTGCATATATCCAGATGATTGTAATGCCCGTTCGGGCGGGAACGCTGGGTATATATGTCCTGCCCGAGAGCAGTATGGAACAGGGCACCCTCCAGATCATGTGTGGCAAGAGCGTTGCCAGCCATCAGACCATCGGCAAACCCGTTCTCAATAAGTGCACTCATCGCGTTCCGCGCATCCGCATCAAAGGAAAAGGCCGGTCCCATGACCCAGAGGATATTTCCATGTTCTTTTTCATACCGGAGCAGATCAAAAAGCCGGTCGTAATCCCGGGCATAGGAAGTTTCCCTGCTTCTTCCCTGACGGAACACGAAATGATCGTCAATGCCTTCTTCTTCATTTTCAAATCCGCTGCAGTGCATATAGATGCCTTCTTCAGCTCTCTCTGTCCGGCCGACGATCACCCGGTCGCCCTTTTTCAGATTTCTCGGCTCCACGACCTGCAGAATGCCGTTGTCCCGCAGGACTACGCAGGAGTCCATGCGGCTTTCCTCTGCCAGTATCCACCTTCCGCTGATCTTGAAATATTCCGGATACATAGATGTACTGTGAAAAAGTTCCGGCGCCACACCATCTTTGGGAGCATCCATAACTGCCGCATCCGGAGACCGGACAAAGATATCCTGTGAAAAATCAGGATGATGATACCTGTGGATCTGAAATGCCATGACAGGGTCCTCCTGCGTCCTGAAGTATTCTGATTCCTGACAAAAGTATATCACTGCAAATGATCATACGGAACCACATCATCAAAATAGTTTGTTTGCAGCTGTCCCGGCCATCTGTTACAATGGGGAAGTTATGAGCAGCACAAGTGCAAGAATTTTGCTTATCGCCGTATTTATTGCCCGGGGGACATCGTTTCTGTTTTCCAAAACACTGATGCAGAGCCTGCCTCCCATGAGCATACTGGCCGTTCGTTTCCTTCTGGCCTTTCTCATCCTGGCCGTTATTTTTCACAGAAAACTGCTGCACTGTGACAGAAACAGTTTCCGGGGCGGTGTCATTCTCGGAACCCTGTATACTCTCTGCATGATCTTTGAGATGTTCGGTCTCCGGCATGTCGATACCGGCGTAAGCTCGCTGGTCGAAAACATGGCCATTGTCATGGTTCCCGTCTTCACCGCCGTCCTGACCCGGACCCTACCGAAAAAGATGACGATGTTCTGTGCCTTCCTCGCCGTCGTGGGTGTCGGTTTTCTTTCCCTGACCCAGCACAGCAGCAGCGGCAGCCATGCAGGTATGACTCTGACCATTCTTGCAGCCGTCACTTACGCAGTCTGTATCATGGCAACAGAAAAAGTCAGCCGGGACGCCGAGCCTGTCACGATCGGGATCATTCAGTTAGGTACAATGGGCGTACTCAGTCTGACCGCGTCCCTGATCACGGGAGATTTTGCCATGCCGCAGACAGGCCGGCAGTGGGCCCTTATGCTGTTCCTGGTCCTGCTGTGCAGCTGCTTCGGATTTGCCTTTCAGCCTCTCGGACAAAAATATGTAGCTGCCGAAGAGGCAGCCGTCCTGACCGTCGTCAATCCCCTGACGGCAAGCCTGATGGGTATTCTGATCGCAGGGGAAAGTCTCAGCCCGATGAAGATCACAGGATATGTACTGATCCTTGCGGCACTTTTTCTGTACAACCGCAATACCTGATCAACAGCGAAAGGAAGAAATAATTTCCCTGATTTCAGAAATCTTCTCTCTTTATACCGGTTCCATAAAGACTTCTGCCGTGCCGCCGCAGACCATGCCCTCTTCTCTGGCATCCTCTGCTGTGAGATTGACAAAATACAGTTCGGGTCTGCTGATCCCGGCAGCCATCATTTCTCTGGCGTGTGTAAAGACGCCTGCCTCCATACAGCCCCCTCCGATCGTCCCGATGCAGTGTCCGTCGGAACGGATCAGCAGCTTGCTGGCCACGCCCCGCGGCGCGGAGCCCTTTTTGGTCACGATCGTACACAGCACCTTTTTCTTCGCGTCCCCTTCCGGTTCTGCATCCTCCAGCAGGGCTTCCAGCATTTCCTTTGAGAAACCGACATTGCGTTTTCTGGCATTCTTTATCTCTATCATCTCTGCTGTTATGGCAATGGCAATCTCGGCAGGAGTCTCAGCCCCGATGTTCAGGCCGATCGGTGCGTGCACGCTGTCGACAAGCTCCCGTGGAACTCCTTCTTCGACCAGATGACTCTTTACTATCGCCGTCTTTCTTCTGCTTCCGATCATGCCGATATAGGCATGCGGCTTGCGGATGATCTCTCTCAGACAGTCCTCATCGTACTGATGGCCGCGCGTCACGATCACAAAGAACGTGTCTGCATTGCCTTCGATCCTGGAAAGAGCAGGAACAAATTCGTCGCAGACCACTTCGTCCGCACCTGCCAGTTTCGCCTCGTTCGCATACATGGGGCGGTCTTCCAGCAGCACGACGTGAAAATCGATCAGTCTGGCCGCACGCACCAACTGTGTCCCGACATGCCCTCCGCCGCAGATCACCAGGGTCTTGCCGTGTCCCAGGACTTCCGCATAGATCCGTTCTCCGTCCATTTCATACACGCCGGTCTCAGAGAATGTCTTCGGATCTACTTTCCCTGCGGCAAAGAATCCGTCAGGAGCCGAAAGATACTCCGTCGTCCCGTTCACCAGCAGGGCCTTCTCCCCGATGTGTTCCCCGGAAATCACCGTCAGTACGCAGCTTGCCGCGTCAGAATTGAGATTTTTAATCTGTTCATACAGTTCTTTCATCGTTACCATCCCTTCCCGAACCCGCAGTTGGGGAACGTGCATTGATCACAATTCAGGCAGAGTCCGCCCTCACCCATCCGATCTATATCCTTTTTCTCCAGGATCTGATCCGCCATCAGATGCGGCAGGATCAGGTCGAAGATCGTTCGTTTGGCATACATCACGCATCCCGGAAGTCCCACAACGGGAATCTTCTTCTCCCTGTAATATGCCAGCAGGAACATGGCTCCGGGCAGCACCGGTGCCCCGTAGGATACCACGTCTCCGGCGACCGTGCGGATCGCCAGCGGTGTTCTGTCATCGGGATCCACACTCATACCGCCGGTGCAGAGAACGAGTTCCGCACCCTTATCCAGCATCTCCCGGATACACGGAACGATCATCTCCGGATCGTCCTGACTGTATTTATGTCCGATGATCTCTGTATCGTATTCCGCCAGCTTTGTCTCCAGCACCGGAGTAAAGGCGTCCTTTATGCGCCCGCTGAACACCTCATTGCCCGTCGTTACGATGCCCACCTTTTTGTGCGTAAACGGGATAACCCGAAAGATCTCTCCGCTCCCGGCAGCCCGTTTTGCCTCTTCCATCCTGTCCTTTTTGATGACCAGCGGGATCACACGTGTGCCGGCGATCTTGTCCCCTTCCTTAACAGGGAAATTGCCGTGCCGAGAAGCGATCATCATATCCCCCAGGGAATTGACCGCATGAAGCTTTTCTCTGTCGATCTTCAGAAGCCCGCTGCAGGTGCTGATCACTTCGATCTTGCCTTCTTTGGCCTCCGTCGGTTTTGTATTCTCACTTTTGCATATATCGTACAGGATCTCCGCCGCCTCATTTTCGTGCAGCATTGTCTCGTCGTTTTCCCAGATATAGAGATGCTCTTTACCGACGCTCAGAAGCACCGGGATATCCTCTTCCCGGATGACATGTCCCTTCCGGAATACCGGCCCCTTGCTGACACCGGGAATGATCTGTGTGATGTCATGGCAGAGCACCTGCCCGACAGCCTCTTCTGTTTTTACCTGCCTCATAGATAACCCCCTTTTTACCTCTGTTTCCAGTTCCTGTTTCCGTCACCAATGTGCCTGATCCTAAAAAAGATCCCTTTCTGAAAATATTTCTGCGAAACGCTTTTTTACAAATTCGTTGATATCCTGTTCCAGTTCCTCATACAGCCGGATCAGCCGCCGCCCCCGCTCGGTAATACTTGCCGATCCTCCGTCAATGCCTCCGGCACGTCTGTCCACGATGCGACAGCCAAGTCCCTTTTCGACTGTATGGATCACATTCCATCCCTTGCTGTAGGAGATGCCGATCCTCTCACAGGCCTCCCGCACATTTCCCAGCCGGTCCACCTGTTTCAGCAGCAGTACCGTGCCCGCATCAAAAAATGAATCCGCGTTCGAGAGCTTCAGTGCCGCCTCCGGATGCAAAAGGTGCCGATTGTGGATTTCCACCAGCTGTTGATATTTTTCCTGTGTGTCCGCATCGACAAGTGATCCTTCATCTTCTACATCCAGATAGCTGGTCACTGAACGGAATTCTCCCAGTGCCCCCCGCAGTCCGTCATCGCCCTGATAAGCGAGAATGTCATCGATCAGACTGCTGGCGATCAGGATGGGATGGCCTTTATGGCCCTCTGTGACCGGAATGACAACATCTGCATCACAGCGCATCTCTTCTTCCACGGTCTTCTCTCTGAAAAACGGTATGTCGACCGGACAAAGGAACACCCTGTCGCAAAAGTCCCGGAGATACGAAAGACCGATCTTCACGGAATCGAACATCTCTGTCGCAGCATAATCCGCATTTCTCAGGAAGGTAACACCTCTGCGTGAAAGCGCTTTTTCCACTTCTTCAGCACGGTACCCTGTCACCATCACGATATCCCGGACACCTGCCCGCTGGAAATTGATCACCACACGCTCCGCCATACTCAGACCGCCGATCTGCATCAGCTGTTTAAAATCCCCCATACGTGTCGACATGCCTGCAGCCGTGATCACCGCGCCGATGCGGAGAGGATTTGAAGTTGTCCGGTTTTCTTTCATCGCTCATCCACCGAATTATTTTTAAAAAGTATACGCTGTTATTATTACATATCATACCTGCATAGACAAATTAATAATGCAGATCCCACGTAAGTCTTTGTCGAAGCTGTCCCTTTTTATATATCAAATTATTATAGAAGTATATTCCTCACTTCTGTAATCCCCGTGTATCCCGCCTGTTTTTTTCATCAGACGCAGATCTGTGATCACCATGTCTTTCTGTACAGCCTTGCACATATCATAAACCGTGAGAGCTGCCACGGACGCCGCCGTAAGCGCCTCCATTTCTACGCCTGTTTTTCCCTTGCATTTTACTGACGCCCGGATATTAACAGCCAAGTGTTCCGCATCCAGTTCCAGGCGGATATCTGTGCCGGTGATCTGTATGGGATGACACATCGGGATCAGATCCGGTGTCCGCTTCGCTCCCATGATCCCGGCGATCTGCGCCACCGTCAGCACATCCCCTTTTTTCATCCCGCCGCTTTGGATCAGAGCAAATGTGTCTTTATTGACAAGTACACTGACAGCAGCCACAGCCGTGCGTTCTGTCACAGGTTTTTCTCCTACATCGACCATTCTGGCACGACCCTGGTCATTAAAATGAGTAAAATCAGGAGCAGTTTCTGTATATTCCATCTGATCTCCTCCTTGTGTTGTTAATATGTCCGTTTGATCAACCTGGTAAATGTCAATTCCCTGAATCTTTTGCAAAAGAAATCCAGCCAGTTCCCGGTACTGACCGAGCCTGAATACCGGTGTACTCTGATCTGAATCTGGTCTTCTGCATTTCTCCGCCGTCTCGGGATCATCTGTGACCACTGCCAGAAATCTGCCCGGATCTGCTGTCAGTCCCTTTCCATTCTCTTTCCGTGCAATTCCGACCTGCGGCAGGGAACCGTTCTTAAACCCTTCCACCAGGATCAGATCACAGTCGCAGGCTATCTGAATTGCTGCATCCAGCATTGGCGTTCCGCTGTGCGCGGGAAACGTGATGCGTTTCATTATACAGGTCTGCGCGGATAGGAACATTCCCTCCGGACCGCACAGGATCACTTTGTCTGTTCCTGCTTTCCGGAATTTCCAGGAATCTTTTCCTTCGGTATCCATATACATGGCAGTATCCATTCCGCTTTCCGGATCACTGACAGG
>CACZSZ010000047.1 GCA_902783945.1 uncultured Lachnospiraceae bacterium | reverse complement strand
TGCGATCAATACCCCCGGGATATGGGAATATGTTGTGACAACCGATTATATTGTGGAGTTGTATGTCCGTTTAGACAGGAGAAGATCGACCAATCTTACCGATGAAGAGCGGAAAAAAATCCTTATGGAATTCAGAAATGACAGGGAACTGGATTTCGAGGGAAGGAAGGGGGCTTCACGGTATATCTGGAAAACAGGCTGGAAGAATGGTGTTATATGGGAGCTGTTTCGAAAAAAGAAGATATGGCTTCTGTATCGGTTGATATATAGAGGAATTTGATTACATGTATGCAGAGTATAATCAGGATGAATTAGAGCATCTGCACCGGGCGGAAATGGCCATATACAAGGATTTCGCATCTGTCTGTCAGAAGTATGATATCCCTTTTTTTGCCATTGCAGGTACGGCGATCGGTGCGGTTCGCCACGGCGGTTTTATACCATGGGATGATGACATGGATCTGGCCATGCTGCGTGAAGATTATGAGAAATTTGCAAAGGTCATGCCGCGGGAAACAGAAGGAAAGTATATTCTGATGGGACCGGATCGCCGGGAGAAATATTATAATCTGCAGCCGGCAATGATGCGGATCGGAACACAATTTGTCACGGAACAGGCCTTCGTCAGCGGATACCGGCCGGGAATATTCCTGGATCTGTTTATTTATGACAGCATACCGGAAGAAGAGACGGCGCGAAAAAAAATGCTGCGGGCGTGCCGGATCCTTACAATTTTGTATATTATGCGGAATACGCGGTTTTTTCGGCTGCTTCATGAAAAAACAGCCATGCAGAATATTAAAAATTTCATCTCGGGATGTATAGGGGCCTGTCTTCGTATCGTTCCGCATTCTGATGAAAAACTGTATAAGATGTTTCTGGAAAAAGTGAACTCCTGCCGCGGACGTTCAGAACTGTATACAGCTCTGAGTGATCCGGGCCAGGCGATCATGTGGATCCGCAGAGATGAGATCTTTCCGCTGCAGGAGGTGCCGTTCGAAGACAGTACCATGTTTTTGATCCGTGAGTATGATGATCAGTTGAAAAGGCACATGGGCAATTATATGGAAATTCCGCCGCCTGAGAAACGAAAAAATCATGCACCGAAGATCCTGGATTTCGGGAAAGAATTGTAATAGCCGGAGTTAACTGTAAAATGAGAGAGTATGATCAGGATACACTGAAAAAAGTACAGAGAGCGGAATTGTCCATTCTGAAAGATTTTATAGATCTTTGTGAAAAGCATGGACTGGTGTATTTCGGTATAGCAGGCACCGGGATCGGAGCGCTGCGCCACGGGGGATTCATTCCATGGGATGACGACATTGACGTAGCCATGCCGCGTGAGGATTACAACAGATTCTGTACTCTTGTGAAAGAGGAACTGGCAGACAGGTATCTGCTTATGAATACAGAAGAGAATGAAAACTATCCGCTGATGACCGCTCGGCTCATGCTCAGAGGAACGGAATTCCGGGAGGAAGTGCTGAAGGATATCGACTGCCCGCTCGGGATCTTTCTTGATCTGTATCCGCTGGATAAGGTCAGTGATGATCCGGCGGAATGTAAGAAACAGTTCAGGGATGCCTGGTTCTGGAGCAAGATGCTGATCCTGCGGAGTATCCCGTTTCCTGTTTTGGGCTTTGGAGGTGCGAAAGCCGGGGCAGTACACGCTGCCTGTGCCTGTGTATATGGGGCCATGAAGGTATTGCACATTTCCAAACGGTGGCTGTATCATAAATGTCTTGAGGCCTGCATCCGGTATGAGCACTATGAAAAAACGGAGCGGATAGACTTCCTTTGTGACACTACACCGTATATGAATATTCATGAGACAGACGGGCTTTTTCCGCTGCAGAAGCTGAAATTTGAGGATCTTTCTGTGAATTTTCCGGGAAATATCCACAGCAATCTGACAAGAGAGTACGGAGATTATATGCAGCTGCCGCCGGAAGAAAAACGCAAGAATCATTATCCCTACAAACTTGATTTCGGGGAGTATACTTTCTGACAGAAGACGGCTCAACTAAAGTAGATTACGCGTTGGAAAGGGGAAAAGACATGAAACTGTTTACCGTGGGACCGGTCGAAATGAGTGAGGAAATACTGAGACAGGGCGGAGAGCCGCTTCCTTATTTCCGTACAGCCGAGTTTTCGCAGATAATGTTTGAAATACAGGAACGATTTCTGAAACTGGCGGATTCCGAAGAGGGATCAAAACTGATCCTGCTGACAGCATCCGGCACAGGCGCCATGGAAGCTGCGGCCGTCAATATACTGACGCCGGAGGACAAATGCCTGATCATAGACGGAGGAGGATTCGGCCACCGGTTTACGGAAATCTGTTCTCTGCACGGCATTCCGTTTGAGAGTATAAAACTGTCTTTCGGAGAAACACTGACGGAGGAGCATCTCACACCTTATGAAGGCAGGGGGATCACGGCGCTTCTGGTCAATATCGACGAGACGTCTACGGCTCAGCTGTATGACAGCCGTATGCTGGGAGAATTCTGCCGCAGAAATGGTTGTCTGTATATTGTTGATGCGATCAGCTCGTTCCTGGCAGATGAGTTTTCCATGAAAGAAGCCGGAGTGGATGCTGCTATTACCGCATCCCAGAAAGCACTGGCACTTCCCCCGGGACTTTCCTTTGTGATCCTGTCTCCGAAAGTGATAAGAGAGCGGATCGGAAAGGTGCCGAAGCGGTCATTTTATTTTGATTTTGAATCGTATCTTCTCAATATGGAGAGAGGACAGCCGCCTTTTACCCCTGCTGTGGGGATCATTCTGCAGCTGCAGCTCCGCCTGCGGGAAATCTGTGAAAAAGGGATCCGGAACGAGATCCATGAACATAAAGAACGGGCAGAAGTATTTCGCCGGCTTTGTATTGAGGCCGGGCTGAAACTGCCTTCGTATCCCATGTCCAATGCTGTGACGGCACTGGTTTTTGAGGATGGCGGCGCAGAAAAACTATTTCAGAAAATGAAAGATACCTATGGGAAAATGCTGACTCCCTGCGGAGGAGAACTGAAAGATACGCTGCTGCGAGTTGGACATCTCGGCAATCTCACAACAGAGGATTACCGGGAACTGGTTGAAGAAATAAAGGAGGTTCTGGCAGAATGAAAGCATTTCTGTGTGCAGCTGGAAGAGGTACCAGAATCAGTAAAGCATTTCCAAACAGAGCAAAATGTACTCTGGATGTCGGGGGAATGCCTCTGATCAGAAGAACGGTACAGATGCTTCGGGAGAGGGAGATCGAGGTCACGATCATCGTCGGCTATCGGCATGAGGACATCAGAGCTGCCTTAAACGGACTGGAAGTGCGGTATGTCTATAATCCTTTTTTTGACGTTACAAACAGCATCGGATCACTCTGGATGGCGCGGGAGGGACTGACAGAAGAAGACACGCTCATTGCCAATGCCGATGTATTCTGGAGCCCGGGCCTGCTCGATCTGCTGCTGAAAGATCCTATGGAAAACTGTATGCTTGCAGATCAGACCAGGGCGGCAGACGGTGACTTTTTCTTTCTGGAAGAGAATGGAATGCTTGTACGCTACGGGAAAGAGCTGAAGCCTGAAGAGCGGAATACGGAGTATGTCGGCATCACATTTCTCCGGCGGGATTTTGTTCCGGTTTTCCGGAAACGGCTGGAAGATATGGTAAGCCGGCAGGAACATGGTGTGTGGTGGGAGAATGTTCTGTACAGTATGATCGGGGAACGGCCGGTATATGTACGGGATGTAGAAGGATTATTCTGGGCCGAGGTGGATTTCATTGAGGATTATCAGCGTATTCTGGCCCATGTAGGCAGAAAGTGATCTGCGAAGGCTGAAGGAACAAATCCGGACGAATACATGATAAACGGGGTACATGAAATGAAGATGGACGAAATAGCGGTATTAATTCCCTGCTATAATGAAGAAATGACGATTGGAAAGGTTGTCAGGGATTTCCGGGAAGCTCTGCCGGATGCCGTCATTTATGTGTACAACAACAACTCGTCTGATCATACGGTACAGGAAGCCGGGAAGGCCGGCGCTGTCGTTAAGAATGAATACAGACAGGGAAAAGGAAATGTGATCCGGCGCATGTTCCGGGAAATCGATGCCAAAGTATATGTGCTGGTGGACGGAGACGATACGTATCCCGCTGAGCCGGCTCCGGAAATGGTTCAGATGATCCGGCAGGGGGCGGATATGGTAGTCGGCGACCGCCTTTCTTCTACGTATTTTGAAGAGAACAAAAGACCGTTTCATGATTTTGGAAACAGACTTGTACGGAAAAGTATCAATATGCTGTTTAAGGCCGATATACGGGATATTATGACCGGCTACCGGGCATTCAGCTATGAATTTGTCAAAACCTTTCCTGTGCTGTCGGAAAAGTTTGAAATAGAAACGGAGATGAGTATCCATGCCGTTGACAAGAATATGTCTGTGCAGAATCTTGTGGTCGAATACAGAGACAGGCCGGAAGGCAGTCAGTCAAAGCTGAACACATACTCAGACGGTATGAAAGTGCTGAAAACGATCGCAAATTTATACAGGACCTATAAGCCGATCGGATTTTTCGGATGGATCTCGATCGGATTGACGATCCTTGCTCTTATCTTCTTCATTCCCATTGCTCTTGAGTATTTCCGGACGGGGATGGTGCCTCATTTTCCGACTCTGATCGTGTGCGGCTTTACGGCCATCGCGGCGATCCAGTCTCTTTTTACGGGTTTGACCCTCCAGACGATCGTAAAAAAGAACCGACAGGATTTCGAAATGCAGTTTCACAGGGCTTCTGACAGGAGAAAACTGCTGGAAGAAAACTGATTTTAAGGAATGGAGATAATGCGCAGAGTTTTATTTGCAGGAAAGTGGAATACCATAGCAGGCCGGATGGTGTTCGCGGCAGCTTTCAGCATAGCTGTTGTTTTTTCGGGAAAAATCACGCTTACCGGAAATACGTATGCAACATTTGAGGAAGCTGTATTTCATCCGTTCTCTCTGAGAGATCTGTTTGCCTTTCTGCTCAGCTTCTGCATTGTGTACTGTATCTGTTCGGCAGTGTGTCATATTGTTCTGCAATATCAGTCTGCACACAGGCTGTCTCCCAGACAGGGCAGGATCCTGTTCTTCCTGCTCGTCTTTGTGATCATGATCATTGTCTGGCTGCCGTGCCTGTTGACGTTTTATCCCGGAGGCGTATATTCCGATACGGCGGCATCAATATGGATGGCAGAGGGAAAGTATCCGTTATCCAATCACCATCCGATCCTGTATACAATGTTCTGGAAATTGATATTGGCAATTGGCGGAGTCTTCTCGCTGTCCTATGAAGGTACTTTTTTTCTTTTTACCTGCTGCACGGCTGTCTGCATGGCCCTGGCGGCGGCCTATCTTATTTATTCGTGTTACCTGCATGGCGTTCCAGGGATTATTATTATTCTGATGACAGCTTTTTATGCACTGTACACACTGGTGCCATTATATGTGGTTTCACTGTGGAAGGACACTCCGTTTTCCATAGCTGTACTGGCGTTTTCAACGTCGCTCATGAATATCTTCTGGGATTCGAAATCTGTATCGGAGATATTTGAAAAAAAGAATTTGATCCCGTTTCTGGTTTTCGGGGTACTGACGTCTTTCCTTCGCAATAATGGTATATATGTCTTCGTGCTGGTTGCTGCTGCCGTGTTCCTGTACTATGCGTGGAAAAAACGGACATATGTGAGAAAACTGGGAGTTCTGCTGCTCGCAGTGCTCGCTGCAGTATTTGTGATAAGAGTTCCGCTGTTTAACAGAATGGGATGGAATGTAAAAGAGAATGTAGAGAGCCTTGGGATCCCGCTTCAGCAGGTCGGTTATATATTGAATGCCACGGATTCCATGACCGACCGCCAGACAAAGTTTCTGAATGAAATACTGCCTGTGGAGAAATGGAAGAAAGACTACTGTCCTTTGATCGTGGATTCTGTAAAACTGGACGAGGAATTCGATCTCGGGTTTTTTAATATACATGTAAAAGACTTTTTCCAGGTGTACCTGGAATTGGTAACGGAGCATCCGGCAGAAGCTGTAAAGGCATATGCACTGGCCACGGTCGGGTTCTGGGATCCTGCAAAGCAGACCGGAACGGCTTATATATGTAATTATATGTGGCATGGTCTGTCCTGGGAGATGAAAGATATCCCGGAGGAATGGTTTGGAAAGTCTCTGAAAAATCTGTACGGCGCACGAGTCAAGCTCAGTTCCGCCCTGTATGGATGGGTAATATTGTTTTGTATTACAGTAGGTATGTGTACACGAAAAGCCAGAAGAATTCTTATTCCGGTGCTGCCGGTGCTCGGAATATGGCTGACGCTGCTGGCTGCTGCTCCGGTCGCGTTCAGTCTCCGCTACTTTTTCCCGGCGGTTCTGGCCGTTCCGATGGCATTTGTCCTGATGATCTGTCCGGGAATGGATGCGGATATCATAAAACAGTAAGGGAGAACTTTTTTTCAGTACAGGATGTTATATAGAGGGGAGAAACGTCATGATCAAAAAGGGGAGAATTTGGCTGGCTCTGCTGTTGAGCGGGATGTTCCTGATCACGGGGTGGCAGGTATATGCCGGAGAGCAGGGGACAGAAGAACCAGAAGAAGTGATCTGTACACCGGAAGATGCCGGAGAGGAAACTCCGGAAGATAATGTGACAGATGTCCCGGCTCTGACACCGGAGCAGACGGAGACAGACAGTGAAGAAACCGGGGAGGTTCCTGCAGATGCAGC
The DNA here is from genome assembly GCA_902783945.1 of uncultured Lachnospiraceae bacterium. GTDB lineage: Bacteria > Bacillota > Clostridia > Lachnospirales > Lachnospiraceae > Bilifractor. The sequence goes on along the minus strand of CACZSZ010000047.1, from coordinate 7,594 downwards.
TGCGGAATCAGAAACAGAAGCAGCAGAGTCTGAAGCAGTCGAAGCATCACCCGAAGAAGAACTCCTGCAGCTTGCCTATGCCGATGTGGTCTACCGCACACACTGTCAGACTTATGGCTGGCTTCCGTGGGTCAGGAACGGAGAAGAAGCGGGTGTTACCGGTCAGTCGAAGCGCATGGAGGCTATGAATATTTACCTGGAGAATGCAACGGCTTCCGGGTCTGTCGAATACCGCACGCACTGTCAGACATATGGCTGGCTGGACTGGGTGAAGGACGGAGAACTGACAGGAACGACCGGGGAGGCGAAACGGCTGGAAGCGATAGAGATCCGCCTTACCGGTGAGATGGCAGAAGCTTTTGATATTTATTATCGTGTGCACTGCCAGACGTTCGGCTGGATGGGCTGGGCGAAAAACGGCGCATCTGCCGGTTCTGCCGGGTACTCCAAGCGGCTGGAGGCAATTGAGATCCGTCTGGTGAGAAAAGGCGGGGCTGCACCGGGCAGTACGGACAATGCCTTTGCTTCTGCGAACGGACAGGGCGCGGGACCGCAGTCCGGTACGGGAAGCAGACTGGTTGAGTACTGTACTCATGTGCAGACGTATGGCTGGCAGAACTATGTCAGCGACGGGCAGATGTCCGGTACAAGCGGTGAGAGCAAGCGGCTGGAAGGAATCCGGATCCGCCTGCCTGATCAGAAATACAGAGGCAGTATCCAGTACCGGACTCATGTGCAGACATACGGCTGGCAGAACTATGTGCTGAATGGTGCCATGAGCGGTACGGAGGGAGAGTCCAAGCGTCTGGAGGCGATCCAGATCCGGTTGACAGGGGAGATGGCCAATAGGTATGATGTATATTACCGTGTTCATTGTCAGACGTTCGGCTGGATGGGCTGGGCAAAAAATGATGAACCGGCCGGTACAGCAGGATATGCAAAGCGCCTGGAAGGGATCGAAATCCGCCTGGTGGAGAAAGGCGGTGCCGCGCCCGGCAGTACAGCGGACGCTTATAAGGAATATACGGCACCGGCACCGGCTGCCGTGGAAGATACAACTGTCATGAGCGAAGCAAACTGGCAGGTTCTTATTAATACGATCGGGGCGGTGGAATCCGGCGGACAGATCTACGGGAACAGAAATTACAGTGCTTATGCCGGACAGTTTGCGGCGAGCCCGTATGAATATACCTGTACGCTTGGCTGGGCACAGTTTTACGGTGCCGAGGCACAGAGACTGATACAGAATATCTTTAATGCAAATTCGTTTGTATTCCGAAGTATTGATACAAATGGCGTGATCGAGAAAAGACTGGGCGGAGACTGGGTCAGTGAGATGTGGGATCCGTCTGCGTCGGAGAAAAACACACTGATCCGGCTGATCACATCCGATGTCGGCAAACAGCAGCAGGACCTGCTGTTCCGCGCAGAAATGACACCGATCGTATCGAATTGTGAAAACACATTTACACGGAATGCAAAAGCGGTGATCATGTATGCGGAAATCGCCCATCTGGGAGGACAGGCTGCTGCCAACAGGATCTTTAAAAGGTGTGCAGGCAATTATACAACGAGCCGCATCATAGCTTCTTTAAAACAGGACCAGAAAGATTACAGCAATAATCAGCAGGTAGGGGACTCTATGTACGATCTCCGCCATGCAAAATGTGCAGAGTTTGTGGAAAGATACGTGCAGTAAAAAAGGGAATGATAATGAGATTAATAAACCTGAGACAGTGGACGGCGCTTTTTCTTGCGGGGCTGATGATCGCGGCAGGACCTGCTGCCGCGGAGGTGTCCGCGGCGGAAGCGGGAACGGTTCTGGAAGAAGACGCAGGACCGGAGACAGAGAATCCTGACGGAATACAGGAACCGGTGAATGATGTCCCGGAACAGAACGCAGATGGGATATCAGATGCAGAAGATGTGATAGCGGATGATGGCGGAGAAGCAGACGCCGGGACGGAAGACTCTGACGAACAGGAAAAGACGGAAGAGGATGCCGAAGAACTTGAAGAGGCAGAGGAAGAACTGCAGGCAGAGGATGTGCCGCAGGTCGATGCCAGTAATTCCTATATCACGACTGAGATGGATTACGGTGCTGAAGTAGCAGAAGGATTCTCCTACGGAGACGGCCTGCTTCTGCGTGCCTCCGTAAGCCCGTCATACAGCCCGGACATCAACAGCTGGCTCCCGATCCGCAATCAGAGTCCGTACGGCAATTGCTGGGCATATGCTGTGGCGTCACTTGCGGAGAGTTATCAGCTCAGGACCGGAAGAGCCGGGAATAACGTAGATTTCAGTGAACTGGCGCTTGCCTACAGTCTGTTCTATACGCCGGCAGATCCCCTGGGCGGGACAGCGGGTGATGGTACGAGTATTCTTTCGGGAAATTACCTGAATGTCGGAGGCAACAGCTTCTGGGGACTGGAAATCTTATCACAGTGGTGGGGGCCGCTCGCGGAAGGCGCTGTGACGATCGGGCCGTCCGGCCTCAGCCCGGCTCAGCCATCCGCGGAGCTGCTGCGCAGTGATGTGCTGCATCTGGAAAACTTTTATATGATCAATCTGAAAGCCAATCCGCAGATGGCGAAGGAGATGATCCTTCAGTATGGCGCTGTTTCAGGCGCCTACTGGGATCCGAGTAAGGATGGGACAACGCGGTCTGATTATTACAACAGCGAAACGAACGCGTTTTATTACAGTGCCAATAAAATAAAACCACAGAATCACGCAATCACGATCGTGGGATGGGATGACACATTTCCAGCGGAAAACTTTCCGACTGTTCCCGTAAAAAAGGTGACGGACGCTGAAGGCGGGGAAGAGACGGTCAAAGTGGACGGGGCCTGGCTGGTCAGAAACAGCTGGGGCGGTACAGGATACTCCTATGAGAGTTATTTCTGGATGTCTTATGCCGAACCGTCCCTGGCGGAAACTGTTTATGCGGCAGATTTCGGATCGCCGTCGAGATATACCAACAATTATCAGTACGACGGAAGTGTTTCCAATGTCAATGTGTCAAATGACACGACAACTCTTCGGGCAGCCAATGTGTTCGAAGCGCATGCCTCGGCGGCAGAGGTGATCGAAGCTGTATCCGTCGGGATCGGAAGTGCCAACACGACGGCAAAGATCGAGGTATATACAGGACTGAAAGATCCGAAGAATCCGGAGAGCGGTACAAAAGCAGCGGAAGCATCGCGGAGCCTGACTTTTACCGGGCAGTATACGATCCCGCTCAATAAACAGGTAAGAGTCGATAAAGGAGAACGGTTCTCTGTGGTTGTTACGCTGACTAACAGATCCTCGAGCGGGGCTCCGGCCAAGATCATGAGAGAAAACAGCAGCGTAATTGACGGACAGGTTCAGACTGCTGCCGTGATCAAAGAAGGCCAGAGCTTTGTATACAACGGATCCCGGTGGGCGGATCAGGTTTCCGGCGGGGGGAATCTCCGGATCAAAGCTTTTACAAATAATACCACGCCTACACCTACACCGACGCCGACACCTACACCGACGCCGACACCTACACCTACGCCGACGCCGACCCCGGCCCCGGCTCCGGAGATCATGCCGTCGGTATCGTATCAGACGCATGTGCAGACATACGGCTGGCAGGACTGGGTATCCGACGGCGCCACAAGCGGAACGACGGGACAGAGTAAACGGCTGGAAGGTATCCGGATCCAGGTGCAAAACAATGAGCGTCTGGGGATCCAGTACCGTACTCACGTTCAGACATACGGATGGGAATCCGGGTGGTCGGCCAACGGGGCCATGAGCGGAACGAGCGGACAGAGCAAGAGACTGGAGGCGATCCAGATCAGGCTGACCGGAGCGGACGCGGATAAATATGATGTCTATTACTGCGTTCATGCACAGCAGTACGGGTGGCTCGGATGGGCGAAAAACGGGGAGAGTGCGGGAACGGCAGGGTATTCTTACCGGCTGGAAGGTATTCAGATCCGGATCGTAAAGAAGGGCAGTGCGGCACCGGCTCCGCAGGGCGGGTACTGGGTCGAATTTGTCGAAAAAGGTACGGAACCGCAGCCGGCGAAAAACAATACTGCCGCTCTGACAGCGTACAATACCCATGTACAGACCTATGGATGGCAGGAATATGTGTATGACGGCGAAATGGCGGGTACGACCGGCCAGAGCAAGCGGCTGGAAGGGATCCATATCCGGCTGCTGAATCAGAAATACAGTGGAAATATTGAGTACCGCACCCACATTCAGACGTATGGCTGGGAACCGGAATGGAAGAAAGGCGGGGTGATGAGCGGTACCAGCGGACAGTCCAAGAGACTGGAGGCAATTCAGATACGTCTTACCGGTGAAATGGCACAGCATTATGATGTGTGGTATCAGACTCATATTCAGCAATTCGGCTGGTCCGGCTGGGCAAAGAACGGAGAACAATGCGGATCTGCGGGGTATTCCTACCGTCTGGAAGGCATCCGGATCCGGATTGTGCCGAAAGGCAGCAAAGCGCCGGGGGAAACTGCCAACAGGTTTTACAGTAAATGAGAAGAAAAGAAAAAGACATACAATCGTAACGTTTGACTCTGTACTCTATGATAAACTACCAAGTAAGTGATGTGCCGGTTTCTGAGGGGTAACCGGCACACCGTGTTCCGATACCGGGACAGATCATATGAAGGGTACAGGGGAGTATAAATAATGATGAAGACAGAGGGGGGAAGATCTGTTTTCCGTTTTGCGTGTGCAGGAAAACCGGTCGCTGCAGGATTGTCGCTGTTGTTGGCGTGCGCCGCAATAGGGACGACTTTTATTGCACACGAAAATGTCAGAGCAGAAGAGGAGCGTAAACCATTAGCCGCTGTAGCTGTCACGGCAGAACCGCTGACTGCCATAGCGGTGACGGCTCAGACGGCGGAAAAAGAGGAACCGCTTACGGCGGCTGTAAAGGCGGAACCGCTGGTTGCCACGGCCGTTCCTGTTCAGCCCGCAGAGGCAAAAAATCTTGAGCCTCTCGAGGCTACATCACTTGTTCCGGAAGTGAAGCGTCCGGAATCCTATTTCAATGAGTATCTGGGGTTTACACGGACGGATCTTGTGTCCTACCTGGTTGAAAATGCAAACGAATATCTCGGTACACCATATAAAGAAGAAACGGTCGCTCCTGTTCCGGGGAAGAATGGCCACATGCAGTGCGAAGGGTTTATCTGGGATGTTATGCTTGCGGTGGCAACGCAGAATGAGAATGATATTCCCTGCGGAAATATCCGCACGGAACCGGCAAATGGCGGCGGATGGGTGAACTGGTCCTATTATCACAACGTGGATCCGATCACTTTCAATACCAAGGAAGAGATGCTCGCTTCCGGTATCCTGGAAAAGGGTGACGTGATCTGGTCCTTTGATTATGCAGGACCTTACGGGCTTTCCAATTCCAATCATGTCGGCTTTTTCTGGGGAGATAATCCGCACGATGATAAGTTCTGGGAAAGTGCCGTTAAAACGGGAGCAGAAGTATATGCCGGGACAGCCGACGGCAATCGGATCGCAGGGATCGAGAGTATGTCCAAAACACCGTCTGTCTGGTGGGTATTCAAGCTTTCGCCGGATACTTCCTATGAGTCGGAAACATGGGCAGGTCTGCCTGCTTCCAGTGTGAACGGCTCTTCGGCAGAGACGGATACGGAAGAGGACAAGAAAGAAGCAGGAAAAGAAGAAACCGACATCGCCGGAAATGAAGCGGCAGAAAACCGGACTGAGGAAAATGCTGCAGAATCTGATGAAAAAGAAAAAACACAGAATACTGTAAGTGCGCAGGATACTCAGAACGGTACAGAAACGGAAGCAGCGGAGAAGGCGGAAGAAGAAAAACTTGTTGAAGAAGATGAGGCATACGAAGCAGATATCGTATCGACATCGTATGAATCAAAGAGCACAGGAGAAATAGTCTTTTATAACGGACAGGATGAAGATACCGGATATTATGCCAACTTCGACGCGATCGGAGGTCTGGGATACAGCGGGTATTAAAGTAGAAAATATATGATTTTAGCAGCATGTGCCATTGGCTTTTGTGTTGTGATCTGGTTTTCTATTGCATTCATGTTCCGGACATGGGGACATCTTACGACAGACGGACTGATCTTTCAGCTCTCCATGCCCAAACAGGGTGCCGGAAACAAGATGATCGCAAAATATTTCGCGCAGGCCGTAGCGCCGGGCGTGGCCGCAGCTGCCGCCGTATGGGCGGTGAGTTTTGTGATGCGGAAAAAGGGTAATCATGTGCTGATCCCTCTCCTGGCTGCCGTGGCGCTTTCAATTATAATCAGTGTGGTTGCTGTGCGGAAGGCATATCTGGAAGTCGGCGCTCAGGAATACTTTGATTATATCGACAAAAAGAAAGGGACAAAGCCGACGACCTTCGTGCCGGATCATTATGTGGATCCCAAGTCGGTATCGATCCGCTTCCCGGAAAAAAAACGCAATTTGGTATATATCTATCTGGAGTCGCTGGAAGTCACTGCAGCTGATCAGGCCAATGGCGGTGCCTTTAAGGAAAACTACATTCCGGAGCTTGTGCAGCTGGCAAAAGATAACGAGGATTTCTCGGGAAGCGATGAAAAAATCCACGGTGCCGTATGTTATTCCGGGACGACCTGGACTGTAGGAGCCATGTTTGCCGAAACGGCAGGTCTTCCCCTGCAGGTGGCCTGGAAAAACCGTAAGGTTATGCAGCACAGCTTTTTTTCGGGTGTGACGACATTGGGAGATATCCTCAGGGAAGAAGGATATAACCAGGGGCTGCTGATCGGATCAGATATCACGTTCGGGGGAAGAAAGCTGTACTTCCGTCAGCACGGAGATTTTGAGATCCGCGACTATCAGTATGCGGTGGATCATCATATGATACCGGAAGGATACGAAGTCTGGTGGGGGTATGAAGATGCCAAACTGTTTCCGCTGGCCAAAGAATATATGACCGAGATGGCCGGGAAGAATCAGCCGTTCAATCTTACGCTGCTGACTACGGATACACATTTTCCGAACGGATATCACTGCGAACACTGCCGGAATGATTTCGATTATGGGTACGGGAATGTATTTGCCTGCTCCAGCCGTCAGGTCACGGAATTCGTGGAGTGGATTCGCAAACAGCCGTTTGCGGATAATACGACGATCATTCTTTCCGGGGATCATCCCACCATGGACATGGATTTTGTTTCCCGTCTGCCGCGGGAATATGAGAGGACTGTCTATACGGCCTATATCAATGCGGCCGCAAAGCCGGAGGATCCAGACAGACCCCGGGCGTACAGTACGTTTGATGATTTCCCGACAACACTGGCGGCGCTGGGCGCGGAAATTGAAGGAAACCGCCTGGGCCTCGGAGTCAATCTGTTCTCATCGGAAGACACTTTGACAGAGAAATATGGCAGAGCAGAGCTGGGGAAACGGCTTATAAAGAGATCTGAATTTATTACGAAGCTGGGGGAATCTTAAAAAAACACTTTCAAAGCTGTGGCGCTTATGCTATAATCTGAATTCGAGATGCTGCTATAGCACAGGTGGTAGTGCGCATCCTTGGTAAGGATGAGGTCACCAGTTCGAG
>CACZSZ010000046.1 GCA_902783945.1 uncultured Lachnospiraceae bacterium | reverse complement strand
TCCTGGTATCCGACGCGTATGTCTTTTACACCCAGCAGTTCTCCTATATGGGAGTTCTCCCTAATACAAACAGGATAATCCACCCCGGAGTCATCGCCGAATTTTCGTATGTATTTTTCTTTCGACCGCAAGGCCTTTCTGTATGCCTTCTCACTGACCGGATTGCCGAAAATCATTTCTGCTCTGTCCCTCATAGTCTTCCTCCGTCCGACTTTTTTATGAAGCACTTTAAAAAAACAAAACCTTCGACGCTGTTATTGTAGTATAGCATATTTCCCCCAACAAATCGGGATTATTCCGGAAAAACGTTACTTTGATTTGTACAATTTCGATATTGTGTTCTTATTGACATTACCGGATGATATGTGGTAATCTAATTAAGCTGTGATCATACATAGGGGCTTGGTCAAATGGTATGACAGGAGTCTCCAAAACTCTTAGCGGGAGTTCGATTCTCTCAGCCCCTGTAATAAAAAAGACAGCAGGCCCAAGTGTCTGCTGTCTTTTTTATTTCGTTTTATTATTTTGTTCCCGTGTCTCAGTGCTTTCTTTCTTCCTGCAGGAACTGCATCACGTCGGAAACCGTTCGTACAGGAAACAGACGGATCCTTTCCTTCTCTGCGGCTGCTTCCTGTTCCTTCTCAAAGCTTTTCAGCACACGCATACATACCTGTGGCAGGATCACTCTGCGAAATCCCAGTTTCTGCGCCTCACGGACGCGCTGCTCGGCCATCGGCACCGAACGGATCTCTCCGGACAGCCCTACTTCTCCGAAAACAACGACATCATCTCCGATGGGAACATCCTTATAGCTGGATGCTATTGCCAGCAAAATTCCCAGATCTACGGCAGGCTCACTCATCCGCACGCCTCCTGTGATGTTCACATAAGCGTCATGCTGAGAAAGATCCATTCTGGCTCTTTTTTCCAGAACCGCCATCAGGAGATTGACACGATTGAAATCCGTTCCGTTTGCTGTTCTTCTCGGGAATCCGAAATTCGTCCGGCATATCAGTGCCTGGATTTCGATCATGATCGGACGCGATCCTTCCATGGAACAGGCCACTGCCGAACCGGAAGCTCCTTCCGGTCTTCCGTCCAGCATAAATTCCGATGGATTGGGAACTTCCTCCAGACCTTCCTGACGCATTTCGAATACGCCGATCTCGTTGGTAGCCCCGAAACGGTTCTTGACCGCCCTCAGGATCCGGTATGTCTGCTGCCGTTCTCCTTCAAAATACAGGACTGTATCCACCATATGTTCCAGAACACGGGGACCTGCCACATTGCCGTCTTTGGTCACATGTCCAACAATGCACACCGGGATATTTCCGGTTTTTGCTATGCGGAGCAGGACTGCTGTTGACTCGCGTACCTGGGACACACTGCCCGGCGCGGAAGAAACATCCTCGTTGTACATCGTCTGGATCGAGTCGATAACCAGAAACCCGGGATGCATACGTTCTGCGGCCTGCTCTACTTCTGCCAGATCCGTCTCACACAGCAGTTTAAGATGGTCCGTAAAACTGCCTATCCTCGCCGCCCGCATTTTGATCTGCTGAAGCGATTCCTCCCCGGACACATAGAGAACTTCTCTGTTCTGTTCAGCCAGATTCCGGCACACCTGCAGCAAGAGCGTCGATTTTCCGATACCGGGATCACCGCCGATCAGGATCATGGATCCCTGTACAATACCGCCTCCGAGCACTCTGTCCAATTCTCCGATCCCTGTCGTGATCCGGCTTGTCTCATCGACCGAAATCTCGGAAAGAGTCTTTGCCTGTGCACGTCTGCCCGCGGAACGTCCGGATGATGCCTGCCCCTTTGCTGTCTTTTTGGAAAGGATTTCCTCCGCAAAAGAATTCCAGGCATGACAGGCCGGACATTGTCCCATCCATTTGGCGGACTCATAGCCGCATTCCTGACAGAAAAAGATACTTTTACTTTCTTTCGCCATAGTGATTACCTGTCAGACTGTGTCTTCAGGATGATCTCCTTATTCTGCAATGCAGCGACGACCGTATCGCCGGCGTGTATACTGCCTTCCAGCAATTCTTCCGCCAGCTGATCCTCAATGCGTGTCTGGATCGCTCTTTTCAAAGGTCTGGCACCATATTTGGGATCATAACTTCTGCCGATCAGATCATTTTTCACGGCTGCAGTCACACGCAGTGTGATATTCATCTGCTCTTTACAGCGGCCGGTCAGATCTTTCAGGAGAATATCCACGATTTTCCGCATATCCTCCTTCGTAAGCTGATGGAAAACCTGGATCTCATCGATCCGATTCAGAAACTCCGGGCGGAAAATACGGCTTATCTCATCCATAACCTGGGCTTTCATGTTTTCATAATTTACTTTTTCATCATCTGTTGACAGAAATCCCAGCTTCTTCGGCTGCACAATACGCGAAGCACCTGCATTGGACGTCATCACAATGATTGCTTCCTTGAAGCTCACCTTTCTTCCCTGAGCATCTGTAATATGACCGTCATCCAATACCTGGAGAAGGACATTAAAAACATCGGGATGCGCTTTTTCAATCTCATCAAACAACAACACGCTGTACGGATGTCGTCGTATCTTTTCAGAAAGCTGTCCTCCCTCATCATACCCCACATATCCGGGAGGAGAACCGATCAGTTTGGATACACTGTGCTTTTCCATATATTCAGACATATCCACACGGATCATAGCATCTTCACTTCCGAAAACAGCTTCGGCCAGCGCTTTGCAGAGTTCCGTCTTTCCGACACCGGTCGGCCCCAGAAACAGGAATGATCCAATCGGTCTTGCCGGATCCTTCAGCCCGGCCCGGCCTCTGCGCACGGCACGTGCAATGGCTGAAACCGCTTCCTCCTGTCCCACGACTCTCTTATGCAGCGTCTTTTCGAGACGTGCAAGACGTCTGGACTCCGATTCAGCGATCCGCTCTGCCGGAATACCGGTCCATACCGAAACAGTGGCGGCCACATCTTCTTCCGTAACGATCCTTTTCCCGGAATGCCTGCCCTTTCTTCTCTTCTGTTTCAATTCAAGCTCTTTTTCCAGATTCAACTGTTCTTCTCTGAGAGAAGCGGCTTCTTCAATTTTTCCTTCTGAAACAGCTTTTTCTACTTCATTCCGCAGGCGGATGATCTCTGATTCCAGTCCGGATCCCGACCCTTTTTCCGTATAATCTTTCATCAGAACACGGGAAGAAGCTTCATCGATAAGATCCAGCGCTTTATCCGGCTGAAACCGGTCATTTATATAACGGGCACTCAGCTGTACAGCAGCTTCAAGAGCATCGTCACCTATAGTAACCTGATGATGTTTCTCATAATACGGGCGCAATTCCCGCAAAATCTCCAATGTATGCTTTTGATCCGGTTCCTCGATCATAACCGGCTGGAAACGCCGTTCAAGCGCCGCATCTTTCTCAATATGCTTGCGGTATTCATCGATCGTAGTTGCCCCGATCAGCTGGATCTCACCGCGCGCAAGCGACGGCTTCAGTATATTGGACGCATCCAGGGCTCCCTCTGCACCGCCGGCTCCGATGATCGTATGCAGTTCATCGATAAACAGCAGGATCCTGCCGTCATCCATAATCTCATGCAGCACCCGTTTGATCCGTTCTTCAAATTCGCCCCGGTATTTTGTCCCGGCTACCATACCTGACAGATCCAGCACCATCAGCCTGCGGTCACGTACATTCTCCGGAACTGATCCTTCGGCGATCCGCCTTGCCAGTCCTTCCACGATCGCCGTCTTCCCCACACCCGGCTCACCAATCAGACATGGATTGTTTTTCTTACGCCGGCTGAGGATCTGTATGAGTCTGTCGATCTCTCCTGTTCTTCCCACGACCGGATCTAGAAGTCCTTCTCTTGCCTGTCTTGTCAGATCCCGGCTATATTGTTCCAGGAGCGGGGTCACTGTCCCGCCGCTTTTTTTATCCTGAATCTTCCGGGCCCTCTCATTCATTTCCTTTTCGTCAATTCCCAGGACATTCAGCAGTGAAGAGTACATCCGCTGCATTTTTACACCCATGGTAAATAACAGACGGCATGCAACACAGTCTGTCTCTGCCAGCATTGCCAGAAGGATATGCTCTGTTCCCGCCTGACTGAAACCATATGATGCGGCCTCCTCACGGGAAGCGGAAAGAACCTGCCGTGCACGGGGAGTCCATTCCGGATGCAGCAGAATATTCCCGCCTGACGCAGGTGCGATCAGCTGGTCGATCATGTTTATGATTTTTTCAGTTGTAACCTGATAATCCCGGAGAATCTGCGCCGCTGTACCGGTATTTTCTTTCAAAAGCCCGATCAGCAGATGTTCCGTTCCGATATAGGAATGACGGCACATGACCGCCGTCTTTTCTGCAAGAGCGATAGCGGTCTGTGCCTGTGAAGTGAAACGATTATCCATGTACTGTTCAGTTCCTTCCGCAGCAGTATTTATATTTTTTGCCGCTGCCGCAGGGACAGGGATCATTTCGGCCGATCTTTTTTCCCTTTACGACTGTATTGGCCTTTTTCTGTTCCTTATATAATTCCTTCCGCTTTTCTTCGGGGAAGATTGCCTCCCACTGCGGCAGGTCATACAGCCAGTCCGCTTTCGCATCGACCATGTTTCTGTAAAGAAGTTCCTTGTCAAATCCCAGATTGACAACGGTGTCTTCTTCCATGGTATCGATCGGGTTTTTTTCGATCAGACTGTCATTGATCCCATCCAGGAATCCGGTCATCGCCATAATATCGACGCCGAATTTATCAGCCAGTTCTTTAACTGTCCCTTTTTCGACCTGATCCGGATTTTCAAGAAGCTTTTCATAAATGCCCTTTTCCAGAGCAAAATAATCCGTCCAGAATTTTCTTAAAACACCTTTATCCGCCTTTTCATCATAAGCGATTTTCTGCCACTCTTTTAATAATGCCATTTTACACCTCTCTGAATCACTTTTATTTCCGCTTTTCGGAACTGTATGCTCCGCAGCACATGTCCCTGCGGCGTAAGCATTAGTATAGCCGATATCCTGTCTGAACGCAAGAAACAGGACTTTTCCCGTTTACTCTTTCTCTTCTTTTTCTTCCGGAACCCGCGTGACGATCGATCCCTCCACGCGGTGTCCGTGTACGCGCAGAACGCGTATGTGAAGTCCATCAGAATCCAGTTCGAATCGTGAACCGTCATCCGGAACGGATCCCAGTACGCCGAATATATATCCGCTGAAAGTGTCATATTCATTGACCGGGAGTGGCACCCGCAATTCTTCCGCCACATCATCCAGCGAAGCACTTCCCTGGATTTTCCATGTCGTGTCCGTGATCCGGACAATCTCTTCGGGACGTGCCACCTCGTCTTCTTCAACAAGGTCTCCGACGAGCTGCTCGATCAGGTCGCGCAGTGAAATAATGCCGTCCATGCCTCCGTATTCATCCAGAACGACGGCAAAATAACGTCCTGTCATTTTCATGTTCCGGAGCAGAACGTCAGCCTTGAGTGTGCCAGGCACAAAATAGGCCGGGTCAACTGCCTGCTCCATGATCTCTTCTTTGCTGCAGCCACTCAGGCGAAAAAAGTCCTTGGCGTCCAGAATACCGACGACATGATCTGCTGTCTCCCGGCATACGGGAAATCTGGAATGACGGCTCTGATGGATCTGCTGCTGCCACTCTTCCAGAGAATCTTCCATATACAGAATGACGGCATCTTTCCGATGGGTGCAGATCTCTTCTACTGACAGATCATCAAACTCGAAGACATTTTGTATCATTTCCTGTTCGTCTTCATCAATCGTTCCCTTTTCACCGCCTGCATCTACCATCATACGGATTTCTTCTTCCGTCACCTCTTCTTCTTCCGCCTCAGGATCGATCCCTAACAGACGGAGTACGCCGTTTGTCGACACGGTAAGAAGAGCGACGAGCGGATAAAATATGATGGAAACAAAATAAAGTAATCCTGCCAGTCCGAGTGATACTTTTTCAGGATCCTTCATGGCCATCCTCTTGGGAACCAGTTCCCCGAATACCAGTGTCACATACGACAGTATGATCGTAATGATTACGATCGCCGTACCTTCATGGATCCGGATCCCGATTCCGTTCAGCCATGCCGTCAGACGGCCTGCAAACGCATCCGCGGCAAATGCACTTCCCAGAAATCCGGAAAGTGTGATCGCCACCTGGATCGTTGCCAGAAACCTTGCCGGCACGGCCGTAAGCTTTCTCAAGGTGCGGGCCCGGCGGTTTCCGTCTTCTTCCAACTTCTCCAGCTTTGTGTCACTCATGGATATTACAGCGATCTCCGCACAGGCAAACACCGCATTGACTGCGATCAGCACGACCTGCAGGATCAGGCGTCCTATCCAGGGGTCTGTGTCCATAAAATATGTACTCCTCCTAACTTCTTAACTGAAATACGCTGTGCCGGCTTCGAACAGTTTCATATCCTGTTCGCCGGTAATATTTATAGCGACGCCATTTCCACGCCGCTCGGCATGCGCCATTTTACCGAATACCCTTCCGTCCGGACTGGTGATCCCTTCGATCTGGAAAATGGAACCGTTGATATTCCAATACTCATCATCCACACAGTTCCCATCCGGATCACAGTATCTCGTAGCAATCTGTCCGTTTTCCTGCAGCTTTCTGACCCATTCTTCACTGGCAACGAACCTTCCCTCGCCGTGGGATGCCGGACAGGTATACACACCGCCCGGCTCCGCAAGTGCCAGCCAGGGTGATTTGTTGGAAACCACTTTTGTGTACGCCATTTTGGAAATATGCCGGCCCACCGTGTTGTACGTCAGCGTCGGGGACTCCTTTGTCTGACCGAGAATTTCGCCGTACGGAACCAGCCCCAGCTTGATCAGGGCCTGGAACCCGTTGCAGATGCCTAGTGCCAGCCCGTCCCGCTGCTGCAGCAGATCATTCACTGCTTCGCGGATCGTTTCATTCTGAAATGCCGTCGCAAAAAACTTTGCAGATCCGTCCGGTTCATCACCTGCAGAAAAGCCTCCCGGGAAGAAAAGGATCTGGGCTTCGCCTATAGCCTTACTGAAAGCCTGTACGGATTCCCGTATTCCCGCCTCATGCAGATTCCGGAAAACCTGCGTCCGCACCTTTGCACCGGCCCGTTCAAAAGCTCGGGCGCTGTCGAATTCGCAGTTCGTTCCGGGAAAGACCGGAATGAATACCTGAGGCTGTCCGATTTTATGTGTGCAGATATGGATCTCCTTCGTACGGTATATACCGGCATCCTCTTCTTCTATTCTGACCGGTTCTTCACCGGATACTGTCTTGAACACACCTCGGAGAGTGCTGTCCCAGGCCTCGCGCAGTTCTTCACCTGTCAGAAACTCATCGTCATAACAGACTTCATCGCGTCCCGTGACCGTACCTATTCTGGCCGCCTCAAAGGGAAGTGCCTCTGCCGCTTCCTGACTCATCTCCAGAATCATATCGCCGGGCATGGGGCTGAACAGCCTGCTGACCGGGAACCGGAGATCCAGATCTACTCCCATATGATTCCCGAACATCATTTTGCTGATCGCCGGAGCAGCTCCCAGTCTGTCTGTCACATACGCAGCCCGGATATTTCCTCTGACGATTTCCCCATGGATCTTTCCATATAAATCCATTACTTCTTCATAGACAGGCAGATCCTGTTCGTCCCTCGGAAGAGTCACCAACATCAGAGCATCTCCGGCTTCCTTCAGTTCCGGTGTGATCACATCGCTGAGCTTTCCGACTGCCACCGCAAAAGAAACCAGCGTGGGAGGAACATTTATGTCGTTAAATGTACCGGACATACTGTCCTTGCCGCCGATCGAGGCAAGTCCGTAACGTCTCTGTGCCTCATAAGCTCCGAGAAGAGCTGTGAAGGGCTGACTCCACCGGACCGGATCTTCTGTCATTCTCTGGAAGTACTCCTGGAAAGTAAAATGCACTGTATCGGCACATCCCCCTGCCGCCACGATTTTGGACAGGGATTCCGTAACCGCCCAGACAGCTCCGTGATAAGGACTCCAGCTGGAGATATACGGATCAAATCCATAACTCATCATAGTGACTGTCTGTGTCTCGCCATGCAGGACAGGAACCTTCGCGACCATGGCCTGCGTCTCTGTCATCTGATATGTCCCGCCGAAAGGCATCAGCACACTGCCAGCCCCGATCGAAGAATCGAACATTTCTACAAGACCCTTCTGGGAACAGGCATTCAGGTCACGTATACGCTGCAGCCAGGCCTTGCGGATATCCCTCACCATGTCTCCGGCCTGCAGCGGGCTGTTTTCTTTCTTCGGTATCTCCACATGAATGTCCGTCTCCTGGTGCGCACCGTTTGTGTCCAGAAATGCACGGGACAGATCCACAATTTTCTGTCCCCTCCAGCACAGAACGAGATTCGGTTCCTCTGTGACGACCGCAACGCGCACGGCCTCAAGGTTCTCTTCTTCCGCATAGGCAAGGAATGATTCTTCATCCTTCGGATCCACAACTACGGCCATACGCTCCTGAGACTCCGATATTGCAAGTTCCGTACCGTCCAGTCCGGCATATTTTTTCGGCACCTTGTCAAGATCAACGAGAAGACCTGCTGCCAGTTCTCCGATCGCCACTGACACACCGCCGGCTCCGAAATCATTGCACTTCTTAATGAGACGGCTGACTTCGGGACGCCGGAACATACGCTGCAGTTTGCGTTCTGTCGGCGCATTTCCTTTCTGGACCTCTGCCCCGCAGGTCTCCAGCGACTCTGTCGTGTGCACCTTTGAAGAACCGGTAGCTCCGCCGACGCCATCGCGTCCGGTCCTGCCGCCCAGAAGAATGATCACGTCGCCAGGATCTGATGTGGCACGTATAACCGCACTGCGCGGAGCAGCGCCCATAACAGCACCGATCTCCATACGCTTTGCAACGTAATTCGGATGGTAGATCTCCTTGACATATCCAGTCGCCAGTCCGATCTGATTCCCGTACGAGCTGTATCCTCTTGCGGCACCGCGTGTAAGAGTTTTCTGCGGAAGCTTGCCTTCCAGTGTATCTGAAACGGGTACGGTCGGATCAGCCGCACCTGTGATACGCATGGCCTGATAGACATAAGTCCGCCCTGAAAGCGGATCCCTGATCGCTCCGCCCAGACATGTCGCTGCACCGCCGAACGGTTCGATCTCCGTCGGATGGTTATGCGTCTCGTTTTTAAAATTGATCAGCCATTCTTCCTCTTTTCCGTCGACATCTACAGGAACAATAATACTGCAGGCATTGATCTCGTCCGACTCTTCCTGATCAGTCAGTTTTCCTTCTTTTTTAAGGACTTTTGCCGCCAGTGTGGCCAGATCCATGAGACAGATAAACTTATCGTCACGGCCTTTATATAATGCCTCTCTGTCACTCAGATACTGTTCGTAGCTTGAATGGATCGGAGTCAGATAATCACCGTCACCGAACGTAATATGCCGGAGTTCCGTGGCAAACGTAGTGTGCCTGCAATGATCGGACCAGTAAGTATCCAGTACACGGATCTCCGTGACAGTAGGATCCCGGTCTTCTGCGCTGCGGAAATGTTCCTGGATGAAAAGAAAATCCCGGAATGTCATAGCCAGATTCAGACTGTCATATAATTCTCTGAGCGATCCTTCCGCCATCTGGCGGAATCCGTCAAACACAGCGATGTCATCCGGCTCCGGAAATACCATTTCCAGGGTCTCCGGCTTCCCTGCAGCGCTTTCTCTTGAGTCCACCGGATTGATACAGTGTTTCTTTACTGCTTCCAATTCTTTATCCGTGATACTGCCGGACAAAACATAGGTCGTCGCTGTACGGATGATCGGCTGCTCTTTTTCGTTCAGAAACTGTACACACTGAACAGCGGAGTCTGCACGCTGGTCAAACTGACCCGGCAGGTACTCGACAGAAAACGCCCTGTCCGTATCCTTCTTCGGAAACTCCTCCAGATACAGATCATCTACTGGCGGTTCTGCAAACACCATCCTGCATGCCTTTTCAAATATATCGTCCGATATATTTTCCACATCATACCGTATCAGAATGCGGACTTCTTCCACATCTGTAATACCAAGATAATGCCGGATCTCTCTAAGCAGATCCCTTGCCGCTCCGTTAAATCCCGGTTTTTTTTCACAATATACACGCCGTACTTGTCCCATATGCCATTCCTTTCCAGGTCTTGTCTGTCGGTTCGAAATATATCTGCTTTAGAATATCATAATTTGTCAGGATTCACAACGAAACCTCTTTAGTGTAATATAGAATTCCGGAGGGATATTATGGGAAATCTTCTGGTTGTTATTGTTATCATCGCTGCCGCTGTATTATATTTCCGTGCGATCAGTCCGCATATGGACAGGAAACGCCGCCGGAAATGTCTTGCCTATGCAGAATGGGATTACGCCCACAGGGGACTTTGGGATAAAGATCAGGGAATCCCTGAAAATTCTCTTCCTGCTTTTGCACGTGCGATCCGTGAAAAGGCCGCTATCGAACTGGACGTTCATCTGACTAAAGACAGACAGCTGGTTGTTATTCATGACAGTAATCTGAAACGTATGTGCGGAATTGAGGGAACTGTTGAAACAATGTCGTATGACGAGCTTGCACGGCTCTCCCTCTGCGGCACAGAATATACCATACCGCTTCTGAGCCAGGTCCTGCATCTTGTTCAGGGCCGTGTCCCGCTCCTGATCGAGATCAAAACGGTGTCCTCACGGGATACGGAGATTTGTTCTTATCTATATAAAGAGCTGGAATTCTATAACGGTCCTTTTTTGATCGAGTCCTTTAATCCCTTCGCTCTGCGCTGGTTCCGGCAGAATGCACCTCAGATCCTGATTGGACAGCTTGCAACAGGTGCCGCTGATCTGCCGAATTTGAATATCGTTCTCCGAACAGCATCATGGCTGCTGCTTTTTAATCTGATCAGCCAGCCGGATTTCATTGCTTACAACCTGCACTATGCTGATTGTATCAGTGTGCGTATCAACCAGCTGATCTACCGCACACCAGTCTTCGTCTGGACAGTACGGTCCATGAACGAATACCGGCAGGGTACCGCGCAGTACAGCACCGTGATCTTCGAAAACTTCATTCCGTAACTGATACAAATTCCTTAAATAAGCATTCATTGAGGCGAAACCGCCGCTATTCCTTCTGCAGTTTTGCAAAAGACGCAAACATGCGCTTTACCCCTGCCTTGTCAAACAGTACTGTCACTTCGTAATCACGTGCACCGTCCTGAATAGCTGTCACGACACCGCTGCCAAACTTGATATGCCGCACTCTGTCTCCGACCGCATAATCCAAAGCTTCCGCTTTTGTGACTTTAAATTCACGCATTCCCTGCAGCGGCGTCTTCTTTCGCAGTGTCTGTGCCGCTGCCGTATCGTGACTTCCTGCCCTGAACAGATCGCGGCTGTCCGCAGGTGATGCGGCATAGTCTCTGCTTCCTGCAAGAAACCGTCGCGAATCGCTTGTATCTCTCCCGATGTCCAGCATTTTCCTGGGAATTTCATTCACAAACCGGGATGCCGTGTGGAAATGCGTCTCACCCCGTACCATACGCATCTGTGCTGCAGTCAGTGTCAGGTGCTTCTGCGCGCGGGTCATACCGACATAACAGAGACGCCGTTCTTCTTCTATTTCCTCATCGCTGCCGGTACCTACACTCATATAACTTGGAAATGTATTCTCTTCCATTCCTGTCATATATACACTGTCAAATTCCAGTCCCTTTGCAGCATGCAGGGTCATCAGCAGGACGCGGTCCGCTCCCTCTTCAACGTTGTCAATATCCGCCACCAGAGAGACCTGCTGCAGAAAATCACTCAGGGAAGGATCTTCTGCCGTATTCTCATAATCACTGGCCTTGGATATCAGCTCCTCGAGGTTTTCGATCCGGGCTCTGGCCTCATCTGTATCCTCTGCTTCCAGTTCTTCCTGATAGCCGGTATCTTTCAGGATCATTTCCATAAGCTGCCGGACACTCAGATAATCCGCAGATGCGGCACGGAAACGGCTGATCAGTGACGTAAAGGAACGGATTTTGGGAAGCGATCTTCCTATACCTGGAATCTCATCCGCTTCCAGAAGGACAGCATATACACTCATTTCCCTTTCGCCTGCATATTGTGTGATCCTTCCGATCGTTGTCTGCCCTATCCCCCGCTTCGGCACATTCAGGATACGGGTCACAGCCAGATCATCCGAACCGTTATCGATCGTCTTGAGATAAGCAAGGATATCCTTGATTTCTTTGCGGGAATAGAAATTCACACCGCCCACAATCTGATAGGGAACATCTGCACTGATACACTTTTCTTCAAAAAGACGCGACTGGGCATTTGTGCGGTACAGTACAGCGAAATCACTGTATGGTTTCTGCCGGATGCGCGACAGCTCGGCGATCTCTCCGACTACAAATTCCGCTTCTTCGTAACCAGTCGGAAACTGACGGAAACGAACCGGATCTCCTTTCTCATTCTCAGTCCAAAGAGTCTTCTTTTTTCTCCCCTGATTGTGGGATATGACTTCATTTGCAGCCTGAAGCACGTTTTCCGTGGACCGGTAATTCTGCTCAAGCCGTATCACGCGGCAGCCGGGGAACTCTTTTTCAAAAGACAGGATATTCCGTATATTGGCACCTCTGAATTTATAGATCGACTGGTCGTCATCTCCCACTACACAGAGATTCCTGTATCGCGATGCCAACAGTCGGACAAGAGCAAACTGAACTGTATTTGTGTCCTGATACTCATCTATCATGATATAGCGGAACCGCTCCTGATACGACAAAAGCACCTCCGGCTCACTCTGAAACAATTCTACCGTTTTAAGGAGCAGATCATCAAAATCCAGAGCATTGTTCTGCTTCAGCCGCCTCTGATACAGCGCATAGATTTCAGCAGTCTTTTTTTCTTCCCAGCGCTTTGCATCAGCTTCCATGCCGTCCGGATCGATCATCTCATTTTTAGCAGCCGATATCCTGGCAAGAATGCTTCGTTCTTTATATACTTTCGGGTCCAGCTCCAGCTGTCTCACAGCCTCTTTGATCACCTGTCTGCTGTCATCCGTGTCATAGATCGTAAAAGAACGGTCATACCCGAGACGGTCAATATGCTGGCGGAGAATTCTGCAGCAGGCTGAGTGAAATGTTGACACCCACACTTGTCCGGCATATCTGCCGACCGCCGCATTAACACGATCCCGCATTTCACCGGCCGCCTTATTTGTAAAGGTGATCGCCAGAATATTCCACGGGGCCACCCCGCATTTCTGTATCATATATGCGATGCGGCAGGTCAATACCCGCGTCTTCCCCGATCCGGCCCCCGCCAGGATCAGCAGAGGTCCTTCTGTCTGCTCTGCCGCTTCTCTCTGCTGCATGTTCAGTTTTTCCATAAAATCCATGCTGTGATCCTCCGATATATTTTACCATTCTATCACGGACATCCTGTTTTTTACAGTACAAACACCTCCGGCGCAGTATTTACGGGACGCTTCCTGCATGATATACTTTTCGGGAATTCTTTTTACAGGAGGGATTTCCATGTCACTGGAAAGAGCCAGAGTTTATCTGGAACAGAAGGGGTTTGCCGGTCACATCATTATTCCGGAGCACAGCAGCGCCACTGTAACAGAAGCGGCCGAAGCGCTGGGATGCGAACCCGGCATGATCGCCAAGACACTCTCTTTTCTTCAGGATGAGCATCCGGTGTTGATCCTTGCTGAGGGTATGGCCAGAATTGATAACAAAAAATACAAAGCAAGATTCGGCTGCAAGGCAAAGATGATCCCCGCAGATCAGGTGGAAGCGCTGGTTGGCCACGATATCGGAGGTGTCTGCCCGTTCGGCGTAAACGAAGACGTAGCCGTATACCTTGATACGAGTCTGAAACTGCACGATACCGTCTATCCCGCTGCCGGTACTGATCACAGTGCGGTACGCCTTACGATCGAAGAACTGGAGCAATGCTGTGACTCCGCTGAATGGGTCGATGTATGTAAACCGCCTGCATCTTAAGTCCTGTTTTTCATATATCTCAGGGCCGGCATTGTGAGATCGTCAAAGTGCTTTTCTGGGACAGTTCCGGACACATTCCATACACAGAATGCACTCCGTACCATTTTCTCTTTTTCTTGAGTTATCGGTCACATCCACATCCATCGGACATACCTTTCTGCATTTTCCGCAGCTGATGCACTTGTCTTTGTCGCATTTGACCCGGATCATCGCAAAATAACTCATAGGTTTCAAAAAAACCGTCACAGGACAGATGTATTTGCAAAATGCCCTGTTATCCTTAAGGGCAAAAGCCAGGATTATCCCAACCCCGTAGTATGCCGCATTACCGATAATAAACGCCAGAAACATGATGCGTTCCAGGCCGCCGACCCCTGCCAGGAACAATGCAGATACGAATACAAGTGACGCGGCAAAAGTGATATATCTTATCCACCCGATCTTTTTTCGGGGCTTTTCCGGCGTCTTGTAAGGCAGAAAATCAAGCACCATCGCTGTCCAGCAGGCATATCCGCACCAGCCTCTGCCGAACAGCAGCGGTCCGAATATTTTTGCTACTGCATAATGGATCGTCGCCGCTTCAAATACACCCGTGAAAAGATAATACCAGAAGCCTTCGATCTGCATGTTTTCTCTACAGATCAGGCCCAGATAAATAAGCATATATAAGCCGACAAGAAGCTGCACGACACGTCTTGCGTGGCTGTATTTTCTGATGAACAGAAAAGTCCCCAGAGCAAGCGAAATGCCTATATAGCTGAAATTGAACAGATAAAATATATTGTTTTTAGTGAGCCAGAGCGTCACAGCTATTGCTTCGAACACAATCAGCATAATGACCGGAGTTAAATATTTTTTCAGACGTTTCACTTGATCACCTCTGTAAGTTAGTAAATTATTGGATCAGGCAGCTTCTTCCGCCTCAGACTGGAAATAGTCATTCATCATTTCGTCCAGCATTGCCTCATCAAAATATCCCTCGAAGGAAGGAAGACCTTCGTCTACGCCCAACAATGATATAAGTGAGTCTGCTGTGTCACTGGAAACAGGTTCGATCGGCAGGTCGACTGCGCAGCCATCTTCCACGTTCCTTCCCTGCGGATCCACCAGCTGCCACTGGCCGCTGGACATAACATAAGAAAGTCCCTCTGCATCAGTTCCGACCTGGATACAGCAGGATCCGCCGCTGCTCGGCTCACCGATGATCACCGCTCCTGCATTCCGGATAACAATCGGAAACAGATTTCCGCAGGAAAAGGCATGGCGGGTTACAAGCACGCCGTAGTTGAAATCGTACATCGTCTCTTTATCTTTTTCGTCATATACACCGTCAAAATTTGTATCCGCCTCAAAGGTAAACGTCATCGTCTGGCCAGTAAACTTCTGTCTGCCGAAAAGTTGATCTTGTCCGGTAGTCATCGCAAGAATCGCCATCATGACATCCGGGCTTCCTCCTCCGTTGCAGCTCAGGTCAAATATTACATTCTTGATCTCAGGGTTCTCCGCCGCTCTGCGCAGTCCGGAAACCACGATCCCAAGGCTATCCTCCGGAAGATTCCCTTCGCCCGCATAGTAATTTGCCCAGGCATCCTCATCCGGCATAAAAGTGTCCAGACGAATGATTGCCGTATTGCCGAACTCACGGTAGACATCACTTCCCCATGCCACATCTCTCTGAAGATTAATTATCATGTGCAAGACCTGTGTCAGGGTTTCCGGACTCTGCAGCATATCCAGCGTGGATCCGATCTCCATCCTGCTCAAAAACAGAGGATTCTCTCT
>CACZSZ010000045.1 GCA_902783945.1 uncultured Lachnospiraceae bacterium | reverse complement strand
GGGGATCTGTTCGCTGACGGCAAAGTAGTACGCAAGATCTTCGCCGATCTCTCCGCTCTGGATCTCGACCGTGCCGTTGTAGGAATCCTTCAGGCCGATGTCCTTCATCACGCGCACCATGCCGTGCCCGACGATGCCGCCGACATCAAGCTTGCCTTTGGCGTTGGCGGGAAGCATGGCCTCGGGGTTGACTGCGTATCCTTTCACATGGCCCTGTGAATCCGCCGTGACCGTCATGCCGCCGATCGGTCCGTCGCAGTCGTACTGGATCGTCAGCGCGTCCTTCTCATTTTTCAGGTCCATGCCCATCATCAGGGCTGCCGCCATGACACGGCCGAGTGCCGCCGTCGTGACCGGGCTGAGACCGTGCCGCTGTCTTGCTTCTTCTGTCACATCGCGGCAGGTCACCGCAAATGCGCGGATATAATCATTGGCTGCTGTCGCGCGGATCAGGTAGTTGTCTTCTGCTGTCGTTTTCAATTCCATAGCGAACCTTCTCCATTTAGTAAATCATCTTCAAATAAATCATTTTCATGTCGGCGGTGCCTGCGGCGCCTTTCTGACTTTGGCGGTGCCTGCGGCACCTGTCTGACTGTATAAAAAAAGACAGAATATCGATTATATTATATCTGTTTTCCGCATAAATAACAATCATACGGACGCAGGATTCTGCGCATATGTCATTGCGAACACTCTGCTCGTATGAGATAATTTGTTCATATAAATGAAGAAACCTTCTGTATCTGACTTACGGATAGTATTTCAGAAAATGAAACGTAGAATAATGATAGCTTCTGTTGTGCTTACATGTGCTTACAGTGATGTACTGATAAATGAGAGGAGGATGTAATGAAAAGAAACAGTATCACTGCCGCTTTCAAAAAAGCAGTTTCGGCCGCCGTGGCGGCTGTAATGGTGCTCGGATGTGCGGCCACAGTCTCTGCAGGTAATTTTGACGATTTCTATGATTATGAAAATCCGGACGGAACGTTCACGTATTATTTCACGCAGGGCGTGTTTGTGACGCTGGACAAGGACTGGTATGAAAAGACCATCGTCATCCCTGAAGAGCTGGGCGCGTCTTTCTATCACAAAAAAAGCTACTATGCCTATCAGGGTGAAGGCTATGAAGGAGGCCGTCTGTTTACGATCAGTGCGTCTGTGAATACGGATTTCAAAAATCTTCCCAGCTTTGAGTACATCGGTTTCGATGAGAAAGAATGCATGAACTATTTTGCTATTCTGCCCACGGATTATCAGGCCTATGCGGCAGATGACAGCATCAGTGCCGAATATAACGAACTCTGGGAGGACGTCAAAGATGTCATTGCCGGGATCAGGCTGGAAAACGGTTCCGCTGACTCATCCGGCGATGCAGGATCTTCCGAGGACGAAGCCGCTGACAGTACTGGATCTTCTGAAGACGGCGACCTGTTTACAAGGGTCAGCCGGGATGAGTTTTCCTTTGAAGTTCCTTCCTCATGGGATTCCTGGACATTGGACGACCCGGATACTCTTTTCGCGAGCAAGGATGGTTCCGACAAACCGCCTGTCTTTTTTGCCCAGAAGCTCGGCAACGAGGTCAGCGCCGGAGATTGCACCAAAGAACTGAAGCAGTCCTTCCTGGATACTTACGGTGAAGGGATCGTCACCGAGCCCGAGATCATCACCTACCAGCCCGAGGACACGGAGCGTGAGCTGGCCGGATTCCGCGGCGTGTACAATTCGAAGGACGGTTCCAGAGAATATACTGTTCTGGAATATCTCGAATACTTCGGAGACGATCTGTATCACTACTACTGCTGCTACATGTCCGGCACGACAGTGGACGGGGAGCACGAAGACGAAAACACATATTTTGAATTCCAGCATGCAATCGACACGATGGTCGTAGAATAGACAATCAGAAACTATAGAATACTTGGTCAGACAGTTAAAAAACGATGACATGACCTAAGTCAGACAGGAGGCTATGATGAAAAGAGTTTGGTTGGTCGGAATCCTTGCAGCATCCCTGGTGTTCAGCCTTCCGGTATATGCGGATACCGCGGACGACGATGATGATTTTATGACAGAAACGGACGACGATGAGTATGTAGATATACCGGATACAAGAGAAAAGATCGAGTCCGGAATATTCACTGCCGCTGTTCAGGAAGACGGCACCGTGATGATCATAAAAGCGGATTTTTTTGACGATGACTCACTGGAGATTCCTGCTGAAATAGAGGGACATACGGTAACTGCGATCGGGGAAAGCGTGTTCGAATACGGTTACTTTTTTGATCTGGAAATCCCGGACACGGTAACGTACATCGGGCATGACGCTTTTGCCTATGCCGAGGCGGACAGCTTTACCCTGCCTGAAAATGTGGAGATCGCCGGGGACGCTTTCTGTTACGCAAAGCTCCCGGAAAGGATCATAATCCCGAAAGGGACTGTCACCGGAAGTGAATCTTTCGCCTACCTGGAACGGACCACCGACATTAAGATCGAGGATTCTGTCACGCTCGGAGAACAGTGTTTCTCTTACGCGGAAGAACTGGAGTCCGTTGAGATCGGGGATGATGTTGTGATCGGCCGCGAAGCGTTCTCCTACTGCGATTATCTGGAGTCTGCCGTGATCGGCAAGCAGGCAAAGATCGGCAATGAAGCGTTTTCCTATTGTGAATCTCTGGAATATGTGGAGATCGGCGAAGGAGCCGAGATGGGCACAGATGTATTCTATGACTGCTACGCTCTGGATGAAGTGAATACGCCCGGCGGCGATGATGTGGATGCGCCCGGCGGCGATGATGTGGATGCACCCGGCGGCGATGATGTGGATGCACCTGGCGGCGATGGCAACGATAAGATTGAGGGCGAGCCGGCGAACACCGATACTCTGGTTGACTGGAATATCAAAGTCGTCGTACCGGAAGGCGCAGAGGCCTTGCTTGATGAGAGTGACGGCTGCTACTACATTTATCCGGACGAGCCCGGCTATATTCCATATATCCTGCTGAAGCCCTATGAATATGCCTCTGTCGATGAGTTCATTCCGGATTTTACAGATTATATGAAATCTATCCATGAAGATCTGGAAGTAACTGCCGAGCCCACCGAAAAAACGATCGGCGACAAGGTCTGTAAGGAGATTGTCTACAGCTACCAGGTCAGCGGATACGCTGTCACCGACCGGCGGATCGCGACCGTCTTCAACGGCATGACCTACATGTTCGCCTCCAAAGAAGTACCGGAACTGGACGAGACCGTCGGAAGCATGCTGGAAGATGTGATAGCAGACTGCGTGTTTATTACTGAATAGACTTGAGTGGCATTGAGTATCAGAAGATACTCGATCAGGGGAGCTTGATCAGGGATGCTTGATCAGAGATGCTTGATCAGGGGCGCTTGAATAGAGAATACTCAAATCAAGGATAGCGCCGATCGCAGCGAAACAAAGAAATCACTGTCACATATGCCCCGGAAAGGCTGCAGAGCCTGGCCGGGGCATACTTTTTCTTTCTATTCTCCTGACTGGTCTGCCCCGGAAAGGTCTTTTGGATTTGCTCGGGGCATACGGGCAGACTGATTGAAGATCAAAGAAGATAAGGTATGCCCCGGAAGACCTGTGAAGCCCGCACGGGGCATACTCTTTCTTTCTATTCTCTTGGGCGGTCTGCCCCGCAGCGTCTCTGCACCTCCTACGGAGCATATTCTTTCTCTCTATTCTCTTGACTGGTCTGCCCCGCAGTGCCTCTGCACCTTCTTCGGGGCATACTCTTTCTCTCTACTCTCTTGACTGGTCTGCCCCGCAGCTCTTCTGCACCCCTTCTGGGGCATACTTTTTCTTTCTATTCTTCTGGGCGGTCTGCCCGGAAAAGCTTTTTGGGGTAGCACGGGGCATACGGGCAGACTGATTGAAGATCAACTAAGATAAGGTATGCCCCGGAAGGACTGTGGCGCCTCTGCACCTCCTACGGGGCATACTTTCTCTTCCTATTCTCTTGACTGGTCTGCCCGGAAAGGTTTTTTGGATTTGCACGGGGCATATTGGGCAGACCGAATGAAGATCAAATAAGATAAGGTATGCCCCGGAAGGCCTGTGAAGCCGCACGGGGCATACTCTTTCTTTCTATTCTCCTGGCAGGTCTGCCCCGTGGCGTCTCTGCACCCCTTCCGGGGCATACTCTTTCTTTCTATTCTCTTGACTGGTCTGCCCCACAGCGCCTCTGCACCCCCTCCGGGGCATACTCTTTCTTTCTATTCTCTTGACTGGTCTGCCCCACAGCGCCTCTGCACCCCCTACGGGGCATACTCTTTCTTTCTATTTTCTTGACTGGTCTGCCCCGCAGAAAGGTTATGGTGCCTGCACGAAGCAGACGTGCAGACTGATTGAGAATCAAATAAGAAAAGGTCCGCCCGGGAGCTCTGCAGTGCCTGGCCGGGGCATATACACACGGGCAGACGGGGCAATATGGATAATTTGATTGATAATCTCTTTTTTATTCAGATGTGTACTGTTCGGTTGCAGGTTTTCAGAAGTGCACTGTACGGTTGCAGATTTCCAGGGCGGCCGGGCGGTGGGTCACGATGATTACTGTTCTGTCTGTCATTCCTCTCAGGTTTTCCAGCAGCTGCCGCTCTGTTGCTCCATCCAGTGCGCTGGTCGCTTCGTCAAGAAGGAGTACCGGGCTTTCGGAGAAGATGGCCCGCGCGATCGCTATGCGCTGCATCTGGCCTTCGGACAGGCCTGTCCCGCGCTCTCCGAGCAGTGTGTCTATTCCGTCATCAAGCTCATTGACAAAATCCGCGCAGGCGATCTGCAGGGCCCGCCGAATGGCATTGTCGTCATTTACGCGGGCAGCATCGGCAAAAGTCACGATCTCCCGGATCGTGCCGCTCATCAGCTGATTTCCCTGGGGCACATAGGCGAACAGGCGGCGCCAGCCGGAATCCATCGGCTGCACGTTTCCTTCCCGGTCTTCGATGAAACGCTCACCCGCATCGGGTCTGTAGACTCCCATCAGCAGCTTCAGTGCTGTCGATTTTCCGCATCCGCTCTGGCCCGTAAAAGCAACATAGTCCCCCTTGCGCACTTCCAGCGACAGCTTTTCCAGAGCCGCAGGCATATTTTCCCTGTTCAGCGCGCTCAGACTCTCTGCGGCCGGATAATAGGTGAAGGACGCGTCCCGCAGGCCGAAAGCGGCAAGACGATCGTTGTAGAATTCCTGCACATCGCTCAGTTCCATCGTCTGAACGGTTTCATCAGAGGGATAGCTTTCAATTTCCATCAGACGTTCCGCACTGGCGAGCATGGCGTAAAACTTCGGAAGGTAGCCGGTGATATTGGCAAATGGCGTTTGAATCTGAGTGATCAGCTGAATGATCGCGGTCAGTGTACCAAAACTGACCGTATTCGTAAGAATGCCGTATCCGCAGTACCCCACTCCGAAAAGAAACATGCCGTCCATCACCGTGCCGAATCCGATATTACAGATATTGGAAAAACGGACCCGCCGCATCCTCGCGGCCTTATGGCCGGCCATTTTTTCACCGGCATCCTGCTCTGTCTGTTCCTCTGTAGCAAAGCTGCGTATCACCATCATGCTGCTGATACGTTCCTGCAGGAAGACGCGGAGTCTCCCGTCCTGTTCCTGAATGTTTTTATGCAGCAGTTTGAGTCTCTTTCGGAAAAAATAGGTCAGCGC
>CACZSZ010000044.1 GCA_902783945.1 uncultured Lachnospiraceae bacterium | reverse complement strand
TCGATCTTGCTCTGCAGATCACCCGGAAGAAAACCGAGCTTCTCACCGGCTTCTATTGCAGGACGTGTCAGGATTATGCGGCTGACCTCTTCTTTTCTGAAAGCGGTAATGGCCATGGCCATCGCCAGATATGTCTTTCCCGTGCCGGCCGGACCAAGGCCGAATGTGATCATATGATCGCGTATTGCATCCACATATCTTTTCTGCCCCTGTGTTTTTGGTTTCACAGGTCTGCCGCTCATTGTATGACAGATGCAGTCATCATCCAGGTCCAGAAGAGAATTTCCTTCGCTGCCTGCTGTTGCACAGAGATAGTTGATCTCCTGCTCCGAGATATCATGTCCGCGCTGAGAATAGGCAAGTAATTCCTCAAGACATTGTCCTGCGGCATCAACCTGGCGGGATGGTCCCGATATGTGCAGTTCCCCGTTGCGTGACACCATCATGACACCGAATGCCTTTTCCATTTTCTTTATATGGGAATCCAGGTATCCCGCAATATTGATCTCATGTTCTGCAGGTATTTCAATTGTTGTTTCTTTGTTATCCGGCAAATGTATCTCCTTATCAGAAGCTGCTCTCATGGCAGCCTGTGTTTATTTGTGATACGGCTCATTCCTGATGATCCGGAACGCCCGGTAAATCTGTTCCAGAAGGATCAGACGCATCAGCTGGTGCGGAAACGTCATGGCTGAAAAACTCAATGTCTCGTCAGCCCTGGAAAGTACCTCCTGTGAAAGACCAATGGAACCTCCGATCACAAATACAATATGACTGTTCCCTGCTACTGCCAGCTTTTCCAGATGAGCGGAAAAATCAATAGAATCCCGCCGCTTTCCGCCGATTGCCAGAGCAATGACATAGCTGTCTGGCGGAATCCGGTTTAACAAACGTATGCCTTCTGTCCTGCGAATGCGCTCTTCTTCCGCCCCGGATGCATATTCCGATGTTTTTTCATCCGGAACCTCCAGCCATCCGAACCGGCAGTATCCCGACAGTCGTTTCTGATATTCCTGCAGACCCTCTGTCAGGTACTTTTCCTTTATTTTGCCGACACAGGCAACTGAAATCTTCAGCATCTATATTTCTCCGGTACTTTTTTACCATTATCCTGCATCGCCGGAAGCAGGCGCAGCCTCAGGAGCCGACTGCACCGTTCCGCCGCCGGCATCTGCCGGGGTGCCGCCGCCCGCATCCGCCGGTACCTCTCCGCCGCCGGTATCCGCAGGTGTCTCTCCTCCGCCGGTATCCGCAGGAGCCTCTCCGCCGCCGGTATCCGCAGGTGTCTCTCCGCCGCCGGTATCCGCAGGTGTCTCTCCTCCGCCCGCATCCGCAGGTGTCTCTCCGCCGCCCGCATCTGCCGGGGTATCGTCAGTCCCGGAAGGTGTAACATCTCCTCCGGAAGGTACCGTTCCGGGAACACTGCCGTCTGCATTTCCCTGTGAAGAATCGGATTTTGCGTCATCCGGGGCGGGGGTCGGCGTCGGCGCAGCCTGATAGTAATAATTTGTACGCGGCTTGGGAGTCGGCGTCGGCGTCAGTGTGATCACTTCGTATACATAAGTAGCCGATGCGATCATGCCCAGTTTTCCGTTTTCAGATTCCAGCACTGCGTAAAGAATATGTTCTCCGATCTGCATTTCGATCGGACGGTTATATACGGGACTGCTCTCTGTCGGTTTCTGGTCAAATGAATAATGACAAATATATCCGTCAGGATAGGTGATCGTAATTTTTCGTTCCTTTTGACGTTCCGCAGCAGACAGCGCTCCATTGGCATCTGCTTTTTTTGTAACAGTAAATTTGCCGGATTCCGGAGAAATTGTCGGAGCCGGAGGCGCATCATACTGGATCTGATAGATTCCGGCTGTCACAGGACTCGGAAATCCCTCTTCTGTGATCAGCATTGCTTTGATCGTCGTGATACCTTCTGTCAGTTTGATCGGTTTATCAAATGCAAGAGAAGATGTCGTCGGATCGGAACCGTCGAGCGTGTAATAGATCGTCCCCTTCACTTCTGTTTCAAGAGTGATTTCCTGATCTGTGTTGTACACACCTTCGTCCGGATACAGCACCGGACCGGCCGGCAGCAGTCTGGCATATCTTTTCAGCACGGAAGGCTGTGTACAGCTTGCGAGAAGCGCCTGGACGTCATCATTTCGCTTTTCCTCCAGAAACTGATCGATCAGATATACATATCCTTCTTCATCATCCGGATATAATTCTATATAGTGAAACAGCAGATTTTCCCGCTCCTGCTCTTTTTTCTGTGCCAGCAGGATATCTGCGTGAAGAAGCAGCGCATTCTTGTTTTCCGGCTGCATGGTAAGTGCTTTCCTTATAAAAGCATCTGCACCGGTCACATCTCCCTGCTGCAGCAACGCTTCTGCCTGTTCATACTGGTAGGAAAATGTTGAGTGCTCCCTCCGGATTGCCATAGTTTTCGTAATAATAAACCAGGCAGCAATCGCAGCTGCGATGAGACAGATCACAAGGATCACATGATTACGGCGCTGCCGGATACGGCGCCGGATCATTTCCGCGCGTTCTCTGGCTTCCTTCTGGGCGCGTTCTTCTTCTTCTATTTTTTTATGCAGTTCCTGCAGCTGGATTTCTGCAGTCACAAAATCCGGGACGATCTGCACTTCCTGTCCGCAGACAGGACAGAACACTTCGTCATCCGAAAATTGCGCACCGCAACTGGGGCAGCTTCTCATTTAATTCTCCTCCAGATAGTTTTCGAATTGTTCCATACTCATCAGAACTTTTCTGGGTTTTGTTCCTTCTTCTTCACCGACAACTCCGGCGTCACAGAGCTGATCCATGATACGCGCGGCACGGTTGAATCCGATCCGAAATGCTCTTTGCAGCATGCCGATCGACGCTTTATCTTTTTCTATGATCAATTTTCCCGCATCCGTAAAATATTCATCCTGCCCGGAAACATCACCGGATCCGGGAGCAGACTCGCTGACATGAGACTGTTCAATCTTTTTCTGGATCTCTTCATCATACTTTCCGCTCTTGTGATGCTGCAGAAGGAAATGCACGACCTGCAGAATTTCATCATCCGAGACATAAGCTCCCTGCACACGGGCAGGTTTCTGATATCCCTGCGGGTAAAACAGCATATCTCCGTGACCCAGAAGTTTTTCCGCACCGTTCATATCCAGGATCGTGCGTGAGTCTACACCGGAAGTAACGGAAAGCGCAACTCGCGAAGGCATATTTGCCTTGATCAGTCCAGTTATCACGTTTACGGACGGTCTCTGTGTCGCGATGATCAGATGGATCCCTGCTGCACGGGCCAGCTGTGCCAGTCTGCATATGGAATCCTCTACCTCACTCTGAGCCACCATCATCAGATCTGCCAGCTCATCCACAATAATGATAAGCCGCGGCATCTTCTTCGGTCTTTCACCTTCTTCAGGCTCGGGCATCGTCTCAACACGGGAATTATAACCGGCAAGATCACGTACCCCATATTCGGCAAATTTCTGATATCTTTCCGTCATTTCGGAAACAGCCCAGTTCAGAGCGCCGGCCGCTTTTTTCGGATCTGTCACGACCGGTATAAACAAGTGCGGAATACCATTATATACTGATAACTCCACAACCTTAGGATCGATCATGATGAATTTCACCTCTTCCGGAGGCGACTTATATAATATGCTCATGATCAGCGTATTGATACATACCGATTTCCCCGATCCGGTAGCACCGGCGATCAGCAGATGAGGCATTTTGCCGATATCCGTAATAACAGGCTGACCGGCAATATCTTTTCCCACGGCAAATGCCAGCGGAGATCTGTGACGGCGGAAGGCCTGAGACTCCAGCAGTTCTCTGAGCAATACAGCTGTATTCGTCTTATTCGGTACTTCGATCCCGATTGCGGATTTTCCGGGTATCGGCGCCTCGATCCTTATATCTGCAGCGGCAAGATTAAGTTTGATATCATCTGAAAGACTCAGGATCTTGCTGACCTTCACGCCCTGCTGCGGAGTCAGCTCATATCTGGTGACAGTAGGTCCGCAGCTGATATGGTTGATCGTTACTTCAACACCGAAATCATGCAGTGTTTTCTGCAGTTTGGCGGCAGTTGCCTTAAGATGATCGTTAGAATCGCCGGCCTGTCCTTTCCCGGGCGATTTCAGCAGAGAAGTCGGTGGAAAAACATACTCTTCCGTATCGTCATTTTCCGGTACCCGGATCTCTTCAGCACCGCCCACCGACGGTTTACGCTTCCTTTTCACGGGTTCCGGTGCCCTGGAAGGCTCCGGGAATTCTGTCTTTTCTTCCGTTATCTCTTTTTCTTCGACAGTCCGTGATACCCGTTCCTGTTTCTTCGGTCTTTCAACAAAAGTAAAATTTTCCGACCGGTTGACCGGTACCGAGGTGTTTACAATAATATCATCCGGAATGTCATACGCCTTCTCCTTAACAGGATCGCTTCCATGCACAGTTCCGAGACGCTTTACCTCTTCCCTGAGCCTGGCCTCCTCTTTCAGATTCTGCGGCACCACCATATGTGTAACATTTCCGGTACGGGCCCTGACAGCAGCCACATTTGCCTCACGCTCAGCCTGAACGGCTTTCTGGCGGTCCCGGATGGCTCTGTCTGTCTCCTTCTGCTGTCTGCGCTGCTGTCTTCGCATACGACTGGCATCAGCTCTGCGCTGTCTCTTGATCTGCGCGGAATCGTAAGCCCTCTCGCTCTGTTTCCGGAGAACGGAAAGAAGAGGTTTCTGGGTCAGCAGAATAGCAAATATTACCAGTGCGATCAAAATGATCACATAGGCGCCGATCGTTCCCAGTGCATTTCCGAAAAAGCTGACAATACTTCCGCCGATCAGTCCCCCGCCATTGTGTTCAACAGAACTTTCACGGTAGAACTGCATGTATGTCATGCCCGACTCATATCCATACAGTATCAGTTGAAAAAAGGCACAGACAAACACATATATTCCTGCCAGGCCGCAGATCCTCTGCAGAAGCTGCGCAAAAACCCCGTCGTTCGCAAGCAGAAACAGATCCACATATACGAGAAGAAACGGAAAAACATAGGCAGGTGTGCCGAACAGCCCGAACAGGAAACCGGAAAGGATCCTGCCCACTCCTCCGCATAAACCCAGCAGGCTCAGGAACAGAAGCAGTGCGATCGCCATGACAACGAGAATATGGATATCTCTGTTCATGGCGGAACTGCGTACACCGGACCGTTCTGTCACTGCCTGTCGGCTGTAGTCTGATTTTCCAGATCCGGAGGGATTTCTGTTTCCGGATGAAGCAGTATTTTTATTTCCGGCTGCTTTTGTATTCCTTTTTCCGGATGCAGATGTATTTCTGCCTGCACTGCCGGACTTACTATTCACTTTTTTTGTGGTTTTCTTTCTGTCCGTTGATGCCACCGGTAACCTCTTAAAAAATGTATCATCGGAAATACAGGATAATACACAGTATTCCTGCCACTACAGTATAAATTGCAAATAAACGGTTGCTGCTTCTGGACAATATATGCCTGACCACTTTCAGAAGAAGCAGCGATACAACTGCCGCCGTCAGGATCCCGACCAGACAGGCTCCCGTTCCAGGCAGCAGCTCTGCCTTTCCCTGTTCGGAAGGCAGGATCCAGAACAAACTTCCGGCAATACCGGGAATACTCATCAGAAAAGCAAATCTGACCATGTACGGATCTTCCATTCCGGACAGGCTTCCCGCGGACAGAGACATACCAAGACGCGATATGCCCGGAAGTCCGGCAGCTCCCTGAAAAACGCCCGTCAATACCGCATCCCGGTAATTTGTTCTCATCGGATTATTCTTTACGGCAACAGTAAAGGAGGATATAAACAAAAGCAGTGCAGTCACAAAAAAACCCATCGCCGTGATCAGAAGATTCGATGCTCCCAGAAAAGAAAAATTCCGTATAATGACAGAAATACCAATTTCCACGACCGTTGCTGTCAGAAGAAGAACAGCGAGCCGGCGGTAATTGTTTCTGTCCACTCGCTGCCAGACGGCATGCTTATGGCCTGAAAGCACTCTGAACACTTCTGCTGTATTGCGGACTATATCCGCAATGATCTGCAGATAGGCGCGAATAAGACGCCCTGCATCCCTCCGGAATGTCCAGAGAACTGCAAGAAGCGTCCCGATATGCAGATAAACCATAAAGGACAGACTTACGGATGACGATTCACCCAGTAAATGTCCGAATAGCGCCACATGACCGGAACTGCTGACCGGCAGTACCGAAGTGACCCCCTGTATCACTCCCAGCAGCGCTGCTTTCCAGATAGGCATACGTTCTCCCCCTCTGCCGTATACTCTCCTGAAGCAATAAAGCAGTAATACTGCTTATCTGAACAGCAGTCAGTCAAGTTCTCCTTCCAGATTTGTGTACACATTCTGTACATCATCACTGTCATCCAGAAGATCCAGGATCTTCTGAAGACTTGCTCTTGCTGTCGGATCCTCGAGCGATACACGGGTCTGCGGAAGCATTACGACTTCTGCTTCTGCCATTGCGATCCCTTCTTTTTCAATTGCTTCCCTGACAGCGGAAAAATCAGCAGGATCCGTCAATACTTCATATCCGTCTTCTTCTTCATTGAAATCCTCCGCGCCTGCATCAAGTACAAGCATCATCAGATCATCAGCAGATAAAGCGCATTCTTCTTTATCGATCAGGATCTGCCCCTTCTCATCAAACATAAAAGATACGCATCCGGGAGTACCGATATTCCCCTGTCCTTTTGAAAATGCGGCACGCACATCAGCTGCGGTGCGGTTTTTATTATCGGTCAGGGTCTCTACGATGATCGCAATTCCGTTCGGTCCATACCCTTCGTATGTCGCATGTTCATAATTCTGCGCATTCGAATCACCGGCTGCTTTTTTTATGCCTCGTTCAATGGTATCATTCGGCATATTGGCAGCCTTTGCTTTTGCGATCACATCCCGCAGTTTGCTGTTATTGGCCGGATCCGGACCGCCTTCTTTAACGGCGATCACGATCTCACGGCCGATGATCGTAAAAATTTTACCTTTTTTCGCATCATTCTTTTCTTTTTTATGCTTGATATTTGCAAATTTTGAATGTCCTGACATAACAGCTCCTATACTATTACAATTTTTAGTGTCTTATAAAAATGGAAACTTATACTCTGTCTGCATTTTTACATAGTCATAGCAATTATATTGAGTCTAATAAAGAATAGCACCCGCGGGCAATGCCGTCAACTCAAAAAGCCAGATGCCCGATAAGGTCTCCCGCTATCACGGCAGACTTGGAAAGGTCTTCCGCTGCTTTTTTTCCACAGTACCCGTGAAGGCATACTGCCAGTGCGGCACTGCGGAAACCGTGTGCCGGATCAAGCGTCAGCAGTGCTGCCGTGATCCCCGCAAGAACGTCTCCGCTTCCGGCAGTGGCTAGTTCACTGCCCCCTCCGGAATACAGATAAACATCACCGGACGGCTCTGCGATCAGTGTCACGGCATCCTTAAGTACCACACAGGCTCCGCTCCTTGCTGCCATCTCCTGAGAAGCAGATTTCGGGTCGCTCTTGATCTCCTCACAGGATGATCCTGACAAACGGCTCATTTCCATGACGTGAGGCGTAAGGATACAATTCCCCGGATAATTCCGCAGTCTTTCCGGTCTGCCCTGCAGAAGATTCAATGCATCCGCATCCAGGACCAGCGGCACGGAGGCTTGATCCAGAACATGATCCAGAATCTTTCCGGCTGTGACACCGGTTCCTATTCCCGGTCCGATCAGAATCGTATCACACCAGGCAATGGCAGCATCCAGCTTCTCTGCAGACCAGTCCGTCTCTGAATATGTGTCCAGTAATGCTTCCGGAAATGCCGCAGCAACAGGAACACGATTGGCTTCATCTGTATAGATCCTCACCATGCCCGTACCGCAGCGCAGACATGCTTTGGCAGCAAGGATCGCGGCGCCGCATATTGTCCGGCTCCCGGCTATGATAAGGACCTTGCCGAATGTGCCTTTATTCCCGCTCTCATCACGTTCCGGAATCAGCGCGAGATCCTGTTCATCGATCCGCAGAAACTGCCCATATTCCCTGACTTCCGGCATACGTATACCAATCTTTCGGACATGGACTCTGCCTGCATAGTTTTTGCCCGGATACAGGAGTGTTCCGGCTTTTTCCCCTGAAAAACTGACAGTATGATCCGCTTTCACGGCACAGCCGAGAACAGCACCTGTATCCGTATGGATACCTGACGGAATATCTATCGAAATAACAGGCAGACCGGAGGCATTGATCTGTTCGATCAGCTCTCTGTATTCATCTCTGACGGCTCTTGAAAGTCCGATTCCGAAAAGTGCATCGACGACCAGCGTTTTTCCGTTCCAGTCAACATCTTTAACAGACGCGCAGAAATCCGCGGCAGAATACATTCTGAGGATTTCTTCCTGATGTTTTCTTTCCTCTGTATAATGTGTACTGTCACCTGCCGTAAGGACTGTCGGATGATAGCCCTGTTCGGCAAGCAGTCTGGCTACTGCGATCCCGTCTCCGCCGTTGTTTCCGGTTCCGCATACAACAACGGTTCCCATAAGATCCAGTTTTTCTTCACACATCACATCCAGGACGGCAAGAGCCGCTCTCTCCATCAGTACGGCGGAAGCCAGTCCCATCTGCATAGTTTTTGCATCTGCTTCTTTCAGCTCAGCTGCTGTCCAGATCTGTTCCATAATGATTCCTTCCTGTATCATAAACATCAGGCTCGCTTTCGCGAGCCTGTTTACTTTTTCTATTGTCCGTTGTTTTCGACTGCATGCAGCCGGTATGTCAGCTGCATCAGACTGTCGGATAGGTGGACATTTTCTACGATCACATCCTCCGGCAGTTCAAGATTGAGGTCTGTATAGGCAAAATTCCAGATGGCGCGTATCCCGTTTTCTACCAGAATCCGGGCGACCTCTTTTGCATTATTCTTTGGTAATGTCAGAACGGCAATCTCTACATCGTTTTCTTTCAAAAAAACCGGCAGTTCATTGACTGAGCGGATTTCTGTCTGCCTCACTTTTGTGCCGATCACTTCCTCACGCACATCAAACAGACCGACAATGCGAATACTTCCCCGATTAAAATTCTCATAGTTCGCCAGTGCTTTT
This sequence comes from uncultured Lachnospiraceae bacterium, assembly GCA_902783945.1. GTDB lineage: Bacteria > Bacillota > Clostridia > Lachnospirales > Lachnospiraceae > Bilifractor. The sequence continues at coordinate 8,337 of CACZSZ010000044.1, read as the reverse complement.
CCAAGATGTCCGGTGCCGATTATGATCATCGAATGATTCTGTTCCAGGCCCAGTATCTTTCCTATTTCATCCCTCAGATACCGGACATTATACCCATATCCCTGCTGTCCAAATCCTCCGAAATTATTCAGATCCTGCCGGATCTGTGAAGCTGTGACCTTCATAAGCTGGCTCAGCTCACCGGAAGAGATTCGTTCTGTTCCGGAATTCAAAAGATCACCCAGATACCTGTAGTAGCGTGGAAGTCTGCTGATAACCGCTTTAGATATTTCCCTATTGCGCAATGCGGGCTCCTCCGTTCTCAGTTTTTATTAAAGTATAACCGTTTGATAAAAACCTGTCAACTTAGTCGCTTTCATGATATACTGTTCATTACTATGATTTTATCTTGCCAGCATATTACAAAAACATACGGTTCCGAAACTATTCTGAGGGATGTTTCGTTTCATCTGGAAGAAGGAGAAAAAGCTGCGCTGATCGGAGTGAACGGAGCAGGAAAAACAACGCTTCTTCGGATACTCACTGATCAGGAAACTGCTGACGACGGTCTGTTTACAGTGCCCTCTCACGCACGTATCGGCTATCTTGCACAGTATCAGGAACTTGAAGGCGACTGTACTATCTATGAAGAAGTCCGGAAAGCACGTGCTGATCTTCTTGCCATGGAGTCAGATCTGCGCGAAATGGAGGCTTCTCTTTCCGTTATTCCGGAAGCTGAGCACGAAGCTGTCTACAGCAGATATGAAACACTTGTTCATGAGTATGAACGCCGCAATGGCTATGCCAGCGAAAGTGAGATACTCGGTGTGCTGCGCGGTCTCGGGTTTTCTGAATCAGATTTTGACCGTCGTCTTTCCACACTCTCCGGCGGACAGAAAACCCGCGTCGTACTGGCGCGTGTCCTTCTGGAAGACCCGGATATACTTCTGCTCGATGAGCCGACAAACCACCTCGATGTATCTTCTGTCCGATGGCTTGAGTCCAGGCTTCAGAAATACACGGGTACGCTGCTTCTTGTATCACATGACAGATATTTTCTGGATCGTCTCGTAACACATGTCATCGAGATCGAACGCGGCGTTTCACTTTCCTTTCCGGGCAATTATACGGCCTTCAGCCAAAAAAAAGCCGAGGCCCGCAAGGCCGCGCTTCATGCATGGGAAAAGCAGCAGGCAGAAATCCGTCATCAGGAGTCCGTCATACGGAAACTCCGACAATTTAACCGTCAGAAATCGATCAGCCGGGCAGACAGCCGTGAAAAGCAGCTTCAGAAAATAGAGCGGCTCGAAAAGCCCCTGGAGCTCTCTTCTGATATGCATCTTCGACTGATACCCGTTACAGAAAGCGGAAAAGATGTCTGTCTTGCAGAAGATCTGGAAAAAGGATTCAGTGCCGGCCCCCTTTTCACCGGATTGCATTTTTTGATCCGCCGCGGCGAACGAGTCGGTCTGATCGGGGACAACGGGACTGGTAAATCTACTATTCTGAAAATCCTCGGAGGTTTACTGATACCGGACGCTGGTTCTGTTCGTTTCGGTTCTCGTGTAATGGCCGGATACTATGATCAGGAACATCAGCTTTTTGATGAGGGAAAAACACTTTTCGAAGAAATCTCCGACTCCTATCCAGACCGTACAGAAACAGATATCCGCAATATTCTTGCTTCTTTTCTGTTTACAGGAGACGATGTCTTTAAACTGATCTCTTCTCTCTCAGGCGGAGAACGGGCACGTCTTTCTCTCGCGAAACTTATGCTTTCAGGAGCTAATTTCCTGCTGCTTGATGAACCGACAAATCATCTTGATATCGAGTCACGTGAAATACTGGAAGATGCCCTGAACAGTTTTGACGGAACAGTGCTTTTCGTAAGTCACGACCGGTATTTTATCAACCGGATCGCCACACGGATCCTGGAACTGGATTGCCGCACACTCACAGAGTATCTCGGAAATTATGATTATTACCTTGAAAAAAAAGCGGAACGCGTGCAGACACCGGGTTCCGTATCCGGCAATTCCTCTTCCGTAACTGCTGCTTCGGGAAAAGCAGACTGGCAGGCACAGAAAGAAGAACAGGCACGCATACGCAGACAGCAGCAGCGTCTGGCTAATTGTGAAGCGACGATCACTGAAACAGAAGAAAAAATCAGACTTATTGACGAACAGCTCTCACTTCCGGAAACCGGTACAGATCTGCCGCTCTGCCAGAAGCTTTCTTCGGAACGGTCCGAATTACAGACTTCGCTGGATCAGCTGTATGAAGAATGGGAAACCCTTTCACTTGAGCAGGAGTAAACGCGAATCGGACCCTCCTATATATATCAAGCTGTGCATTGTTGACGTCTTTAGGTACTTTCGAGATACACTGCCTATGAAGACTTGATGTCCGAAATATGAGCGTATCGTTCGGCAAATATTTCGGACACTTAGTCTGAATTGGCAGTTAGCTCGAAAGACCGTTGTCAACGCATAGCAGATATATACAGGAGGGATCGATTCGTTCTACTGAATTCAAAATCAGCCTTCCAGCCCCTGCCGGATCGCCTTTATAAATCCCTCACTGTCCAATACCACCGGATCTTTTATGCTGGTGATCAATGCAAGATCTCCGGTCATTTTACCGCTTTCGATCGTGTCGATCGTGGCTTTTTCCAGTTTATCTGCAAACTGCATCAATTCGGGAATATTATCAAGTTCACCGCGTTTCCTTAAAGCACCGCTCCAGGCGAATATAGTCGCCACAGAATTAGTGGATGTTGTTTCACCGTTCAGATATTTATAATAATGCCTCTGTACAGTACCATGTGCAGCTTCATATTCATAAAACCCTTTCGGAGAAACCAGGACCGATGTCATCATGGCAAGAGATCCGCATGCAGATGAGATCATGTCGCTCATGACATCCCCGTCATAATTCTTTGTCGCCCAGATAAATCCGCCTTTAGATTTCATTATCCTCGCGACCGCATCATCGATCAGCGTATAGAAATATTCGATGCCTGCTTTTTCAAAGAGTTCTTTATACTCATTTTCGTACAGCTCAGCAAAAATGTCTTTAAACCGGTGATCATACGTTTTTGAAATAGTATCTTTGGTTGAGAACCAGAGATCCTTTTTCTCTGAGAGCGCATAGCGGAAACAGCTGTGTGCATAGCTGGTAATGGACTCATCCAGATTATGCAGTCCCTGTACGACTCCCGGACCATCGAAAGTATGTATGGTCTTTGTCTCTGTTGTTTCACCATCTTCGGAAATATATGTCATGATTACCCTGCCTGGTCCGGGAACTCGCATTTCTACATTTTTATACACATCCCCATAGGCATGACGCGCAATGGTTATCGGTTTTTTCCAGTTCCGGACACAGGGTTCGATCCCCTTTACCACGATCGGGGTACGGAAAACGGTTCCATCCAGCATGGCCCGGATCATTCCGTTCGGACTCTTCCACATTTCCTTCAGCCCATATTCTTCCACACGTGCCGCGTTAGGTGTGATCGTGGCGCATTTCACGGCAACACCATATTTCATTGTTGCTTCCGCAGAATCACGGGTGACCTGGTCATTTGTTTCGTCACGATATTTCAGTCCCAGATCATAATACTCCGTCTTCAGATCAATGAACGGGAGGATCAGTTCATCTTTGATCATTTTCCAGAGGATCCTTGTCATTTCATCCCCGTCCATCTCTACAAGGGGTGTCTTCATTTGAATCTTTTGCATTTTGATGGTTCTCCTTTTTTCTTCTGTCATGCGGCGCTGCCGAGAACTTTGTAATTTTTGCGTATATAATCAACAAGAGATATGATCGTCAGCACTACTGCTGCCACAGTCAGTACGATCTCCAACACTCTCAGTGCGGGAATGTTCAGCAGCATTATAATGATCAGAGCCATCTGAACGATCGTCTTGATCTTTCCCCACCAGCTCGCAGCAATAACGATGCCGTTATCTGCTGCCACAAGACGGAATCCGCTGATAATGAATTCCCGCGCAATGATAATAATGACCACCCATCCTGCGATCTCTTCAGAATCCACAAGACAGATCAGTGCCGAACAGACAAGCAGTTTGTCTGCCAGCGGATCCATAAATTTTCCGAAATCTGTTACGAGATCATATTTCCTGGCAATATAACCGTCGGCCGTATCTGTCAGACTTGCAGCAATGAAAATGACCAGTGCGATATATCTTCCCGCGGAAAAAGGCGCATAAAAAAACACAAGAAATACAGGGATCAGTACCATGCGCAGACATGTCAGTTTGTTAGGTAAATTCATATTCTTCAGCAGATCCATCTTCATAATCTCCTATCAGATCATACTCTCCGGCTTCCGTGATACGAACGGAAATAATGTCGCCCGAATGCAGTTCTTCGCTGCTGTGTACAAAAATCAGGCCATCCACATCCGGTGCATCTCCGCGGGTCCTGCCGACCCAAACCTGTTCCTCCGGAGAAAACCCTTCAACAAAAACTTCTTTAATCTGTCCGATCAGCGATTCTCCGACCTCACGGGAAATCGCCTGCTGACGCTGCAGCAATTCCTCTCTTCTGGATTCTTTGACATCCTGACTGATCTGTCCATGCATGCGGTATGCCGGTGTCCCTTCTTCACGGGAATAGGTAAAGACGCCAAGGCGTTCGAACCTCGCCTCATCCAGAAATGAGCACAGCGCCTGATGCTGCTCTTCGGTTTCACCCGGAAATCCGGTGATCAGGGTTGTTCTCAGAACTATATCCGGAATCGCTTTCCGCAGCATAGTGATCGTCCGGATCAGACCGGCACGTGTCGTACGGCGGCCCATGCGGCGCAGTACAGCATCTTCACTGTGCTGGATCGGTATGTCAAGATAATGACAGATCTTTGGTTCTCGTTTTATGACGTCGATAAGTTCCGGGTAAATCTCTTCGGGATAACAATACAGAATACGTATCCATTCTATTCCCCTGATACGGCACAGACCCGTCAGCAATTCATGAAGCTTTTTCCCGCCGTACAGATCTTTTCCATAGCAGGCAGTATCCTGAGCTACGAGGATCAGTTCTTTTACGCCCTGTTCCGCCAGTGACGCCGCTTCTTCCAGAAGAGATTCTTTCGGTACGCTCCTGTAAGGTCCGCGAAGCGAAGGGATCACACAATATGTGCAATGCCGGTCACATCCCTCTGCGATCTTCAGATACGCAAAAAAGCCCCCTGTGGTCAGTACCCTGGCCGGTTCAACTGCCGTGAGCGCTTCCGGGGACCCAAGATAGGAAGGCCGTTCTCCTTTTTCCGCTGCCTGAACAGCTTCCAGGATACTGGTATAACTGTGTGTACCGATGATCGCATCGACCTCGGGTATTTCTTCCAGGATCTCCTGCCTGTATCTTTCCGGCATGCATCCTGCAACGATCAGGGTCCGGCACTTCCCGTCTCTGCGGTAGTCTGCCATATCAAGAACCGTCCGGATACTCTCTTCCTTTGCCTCATCGATAAAGCAGCAGGTGTTTACAATGATAATATCTGCATCCTCTTCGTCATCTGTCAAAGTGTATGATCCCTGTGCCAGCATACCAAGCATGCGTTCGGAATCTACCCGGTTTTTGTCACATCCAAGAGAGACAAACAGGATCTTTTTAGATGTATTTATGATTTCCAACTTATTCCTCTGAAGTTACTTCGGGTTCTTCTTCCTCTGCATCAGCCTGATGACGTACAATATGGACCTTGTCCTCGTAGAACTCATCTACCGCAACAGACAGCGGCTTGCGCGGTTTCCCATATTTATCCGAAGCCTGTACATAAGGTTCTGCTCCGGACACAAGCTGACGTGCTCTCCTTGCAGTAGCCAGAACTACCGAGTAACGGCTTGTTACAAGAGGGGCATCCTCTCTGTCCTGTTCCTCATTGATCTTGTCGATCATTTCCACATATGACGGATGTATCATTCTGTTGTTTCCTCCCGTTCTTTCAATTCTTTTTGTATTTTTTCGATAAATCCAGCCTGCTGTGCCGTTCGGCAGTGCTGCGTCTGGATCAGAGTGTGCATATCTGTTACGCAGGCTTCAAGATCATCATTTACGATAATATAATCGTAACAGTCCATCCCCTCGGATTCTTTTACTGCCTGACGGAGACGGGAACGAATGACCTCTTCGGAATCCGTACCCCGTGACGTGAGTCTTCTGACCAGTTCCTCCGCACTGGGAGGAGTTATAAAGATCATAATCGTATCAGGGCGTCTGGCCTTCACCTTCAGTGCGCCCTGGATCTCTATCTCAAGCAATACATCTTTTCCGGATTCAAGCTGCTCGTCTACATAGGCCATAGGCGTTCCGTATGCATGATCGACATAATAGGCGTACTCCAGGAATGCATCCCCGTTGACCATTTCAAGAAACTCTTCTTCCGTCTTATAAAAGTAGTCAACGCCTTCTTCTTCTCCATCCCGCGGACTTCTTGTAGTGGCAGAAACAGACAGTGCATAATTGTCGTACTTATCAACAAGCAGCTTTGTGACCGTACTTTTCCCCGCTCCCGAGAAGCCTGAAACAATGATCAGCAGTCCTTTTGACATTCTGTTTTCAACCTCACTGTGCAAATAGTATATGCTACTCGATGTTTTGAATTTGTTCTCTTATCTTTTCGATCACAGTCTTCAGGGATACTCCGAGATCGGATGTCAGGACATCGCCTGCCTTTGAAAGGATCGTATTGGCCTCACGATTCATTTCCTGAGCCAGGAAGTCAAGTTTGCGCCCTATTCCGTCACCTTTATTCAGAGCCTCTGTCATCTGCCTTATATGGCTCTGCAGACGGACAGTTTCTTCGTCGGTACAGATCTTGTCTGCGTACAGGACTACTTCCGCGGCAATACGGCTTTCTTCAATCTGAGCATTTTCCAACAGCTCGCCGGTCTTTTCGCGAAGCCGCTCTTTATAAGCTTCCATGATATCCGGTTCATGACGTTCCACTTCAGAGACCAGCCCGTTCATTTCGGCCAGTTTTTCCAACAGATCTGATTTCAGCGCTATGCCCTCTGTTTTTCTGGCTTCGCGCAGGTTTCCGGCAGCATCACGGAGCGCCTTTTCCAAGCCTTCCCAGAGAGCCGTTTCATCCGCCTCTTCCTCTTCCATCTTCAGGACATCCGGAAAACTCAGAAGACGGCAGACAGTCAGATCATTCTGCAGGGAAAAGGCCTGTTCTGCTTCTCTTGCACACCGGACATACTGTTCCGCCAGTGCGGCATTATACTGGAGCGAAGTGCCTGCCAATCTGTGATCTTCATAGCCGACATATACATCCAGCTTGCCGCGTGCGGCATATTCTTTCAGAACACGGCGCATCTCGGACTCGAATGCATGAAACTTTCTTGGAAGGCGGATACTGCATTCAAAATACCGGTGATTGACCGATTTGATCTCAACGGAAATCTTTTTTTCGGAATCCTGGTATTCGGCTCTGCCGAATCCGGTCATACTATAGAGCAATTGACGCCTCCTTATTTACTTTCCTGAATGTTTATAGCAGTAATAAGGGCATCGATCGAAGCGCGGATAATATCCGGATCTACAGCGGCGCCCCAGGACGCATTTCCGTTTTTGTCTTCAATCCCGACATATGCGATTGCCTCGGAACTCGTCGATTTTGTCAGCGCGTGCTCCTGATAGGTTGTCAGGTGGAATTCGAGGTTGTGCGCCTTTTTCAGCGCATTGCTGACTGCGTTCAGACGGCCGTTTCCTTCTGCCACAACCTTCTCAAAAGCACCGTCCTTATAGCAGGTATTGACTTCTGCTTCAATATTTCCTCCCTCGAGCTGCGCAAAATGCACGCCGCGGACACGGACCGGCCACTCTTTGTCGACAAATGTCTCTTTGAACAGGCTGTAGATCTCGTCCGGTTTCAGTTCCTTGTGCAGATGATCCGAACGGTCTTTCGCTGCATAACCCATGGCTTCGCGCATCTTCTTCGGCAGAATGAGGCCGTACTGCGTCTCCAGTACATATCCGACGCCGCCCTGACCGGACTGACTGTTGATGCGGATCACATCCGCATCATATGTACGTCCGATATCTTTCGGATCGATCGGCAGATACGGCACTGTCCAATGATCCGGATCTTCCATTTCGATCCAGCGCATACCTTTTGCGATCGCATCCTGATGCGATCCGGAAAATGCAGCAAATACCAGGGAGCCGGCATATGGTTTACGCGGATCGATCAGCATATTAGTAAACTGTTCGTATTTTTCCGAAATACCCGTCATATCTTCGAAATTCAGTCCCGGATCCACACCCTGCATGTACAGATTCATGCCCAGTGTGACCACGTCCACATTTCCTGTGCGTTCACCGTTT
>CACZSZ010000043.1 GCA_902783945.1 uncultured Lachnospiraceae bacterium | reverse complement strand
GATACGGATCGAATCGAAAGCCAACTGCTGGTAGGTTCCTGCATTTTTTGTTTCCGGCATATTCGTTCTCCTCCCTTATTCTTCTGTAGTATCCAGGAAATCTTCTTCAGCATCTTCCGCCGGAAGATCTTCCTCAGCGTCGACCAGTTCTCCGCCTACGAACTCCTGTTTTCCGAAACCATACTCTCCGAGAGATTCTTCCTCAGCTCTCGACGAATACCGGTCTGCATCCTCCATGATCGAGCGGAAGCTGGTATTGCCGTAATCGACGGATTCCATGATCTTGACTTCCTGACCATTGTCTTTCAGCACGCGCACATCCAGTCCGAGCGACTGCAGTTCTTTGAGCAGCACCTTGAAAGACTCGGGAATTCCCGGCTCCGGAATATTTTCGCCCTTGATGATCGCCTCATACGTCTTCACACGCCCTACGACATCATCTGATTTGACCGTCAGGATCTCCTGGAGGGTATAGGATGCACCATAGGCTTCCAGCGCCCAGACTTCCATTTCTCCGAAACGCTGTCCGCCAAACTGGGCTTTGCCTCCCAGCGGCTGCTGTGTGACCAGCGAGTATGGGCCGGTCGAGCGGGCATGGATCTTATCATCGACCAGATGATGCAATTTCAGATAGTGCATGTGTCCGATCGTCGTGGGACCGTCAAAGCACTCCCCGGTGCGTCCGTCGCGCAGCTGCACTTTGCCGTCACGCGAAATCGGCACGCCTTTCCAGACTGCCCGGTGATCTTTGTGTTCATCCAGATATGCCATGACTTCCGGACGCAGCGTATCTTTATATTTTTCTTCGAAATCCTCCCAGGAAGAGTTCACGTAATCATTGGCAAGCTCCAGCGTATCCTGGATATCGATTTCGTTCGCGCCGTCGAAGACCGGGGTGGAAATATTGAATCCGAGTGCCATCGCAGCCAGACTCAGATGGATCTCCAGAACCTGTCCGATATTCATACGGGACGGCACGCCCAGCGGATTCAGCACGATATCCAGCGGACGTCCGTTCGGCAGATACGGCATATCTTCTACAGGCAGCACGCGGGAAACGACACCTTTGTTTCCGTGACGGCCGGCCATTTTGTCGCCGATCGAGATTTTTCTTTTCTGTGCAATGTAGATCCGCACAGCCTCATTGACTCCGGGTGACAGCTCGTCGCCGTTCTCTCTGGTAAATACACGAGCATCCACAACGATACCATATTCACCATGCGGCACTTTCAGAGACGTATCACGCACCTCACGCGCCTTTTCTCCGAAAATCGCACGGAGCAGACGTTCTTCCGCGGTAAGCTCTGTCTCGCCCTTCGGCGTGACTTTGCCGACCAGGATATCTCCGGCACGGACTTCAGCGCCGATACGGATGATACCCATATCATCCAGATCCTTCAGCGCATCGTCACCGACACCGGGCACATCTTTGGTGATTTCTTCCGGTCCGAGCTTGGTGTCACGCGCCTCGCATTCGTACTCCTCGATATGTATGGATGTATAGACATCATCCTGGACCAGTCTCTCGCTGATCAGGACAGCATCCTCATAGTTGTAGCCTTCCCAGGTCATAAAACCGATCAGAGGGTTCTTGCCCAGCGCAAGTTCGCCTCCGGAGGTGGACGGTCCGTCAGCGATGACCTGTCCCTCCTCGATATGATCGCCCTTCACGACAATAGGTCTCTGGTTGTAGCAGTTGCTCTGGTTGCTCCGCGCGAATTTCATCAGACGGTATGTCTCTCTGGAACCGTCGTCGTTGTTGACACGGATCTCCCGGGCAGAGGCATATGTAACTGTTCCCGGTTTCTTTGCGATCACACAGATACCGGAGTCAGCAGCTGCTTTTTCCTCGATACCTGTCCCGACGATCGGAGCTTCCGTGAACAGAAGCGGCACGGCCTGACGCTGCATGTTAGACCCCATCAGCGCACGGTTCGCATCGTCATTCTGCAGGAACGGGATCAGAGCCGTCGCCACCGAAAAGACCATTTTCGGGGAGACATCCATATATTCAAACATGCTGCGTTCATACGCCTGCGTCTCGTCCTTGTAGCGGCCGGAGACGTTATGATGAATGAAATGCCCTTCTTTATCCAGTTCCTCGTTCGCCTGCGCAATATGATAATTATCTTCTTCATCCGCTGTCATATATACGACTTCTTCCGTGACGCGCGGATTTTCCGGATCCGTGCGGTCAATCCTGCGGTAAGGAGCCTCGATGAAGCCGTACTGATTGATGCGGGCATACGATGCCAGCGAGTTGATCAGACCGATGTTCGGACCTTCAGGTGTCTCGATCGGGCACATTCTTCCGTAATGGGAATAATGTACGTCACGCACCTCGAATCCGGCGCGGTCACGGGACAGACCGCCGGGACCCAAAGCGGAAAGACGGCGCTTATGCGTCAGCTCGCCGAGCGGGTTGTTCTGATCCATGAACTGGGACAGCTGTGAAGAACCGAAAAACTCTTTGACAGCTGCAGTAACCGGCTTGATATTGATCAGAGACTGTGCCGTGATCGTATCCAGATCCTGTGTCGTCATGCGCTCACGGACAACACGTTCCAGACGTGAAAGGCCGATGCGGTACTGATTCTGCAGCAGCTCACCCACACAGCGGATACGCCGGTTGCCCAGATGATCGATATCGTCGTCTTTGCCGATCCCTTCTTCCAGATGCATATTATAATTTATGGAAGCAAAGATATCATCCTTGGTAATATGTTTCGGGATCAGTTCCTGGACACGGTCCATGATCTCTTCTTTTAATTCCTCGGGATCCGTGAACTGTTCCATCAGCTCCGCCAGAACGGGATAATAGACCCTCTCCGTGATCCCGGCTTCTTCCGGATCGATATCGACCCACTTGGTGATATCGACCATAAGGTTGGAAATGACCTTTACATTGCGTTCCGGCGTCTCGATCCAGACATAGGGAACTGCCGCATCCTGAATATCATCAGCCAGTTCCCGCGTAATGTTCATGCCTTTTTCCGCCAGGATCTCGCCGGTAAAGTTGTCGATCACATCCTCTGCCAGCACATGACCCGTGATCCGGTTGCGGAAGGCCAGTTTCTTATTGAATTTATAGCGGCCGACCTTTGCCAGATCGTACCGTCTGGGATCAAAGAACATCCCGCCGATCAGGCTTTCCGCGCTCTCGACAGCAAGCGGCTCGCCGGGACGGATCTTCTTATACAGATCAAGAAGACCTTCCTGGTAGCTTGTCGCCGTATCTTTGGAAAAACTGGCAAGGATCTTCGGTTCTTCGCCGAAATATTCCACGATCTCTGCATTCGTTCCGATGCCGAGTGCACGGATCAGAACCGTGATCGGCACCTTTCTGGTACGGTCCACACGGACATAGAAAACATCATATGAGTCTGTCTCATATGCGAGCCATGCGCCGCGGTTCGGGATAACGGTACAGGAAAACAGCCGTTTGCCCAGTTTATCATGGGAAATGGCATAATAAATACCGGGGGAACGGACCAGCTGGCTGACGATAACACGTTCCGCACCATTTATGACAAAGGTTCCGTTTGCCGTCATCAGCGGCAGGTCACCCATAAAGATCTCATGCTCACTGATCTCATCTTTTTCGCGGTTGAACAGACGTACTTTGACCTTCAAAGGGGCCGCGTACGTTGTATCGCGCTGCTTGCATTCCTCGATGGAATACTTAACATCGTCCTCACAAAGCTGGAAATCCACGAATTCCAGACTG
>CACZSZ010000042.1 GCA_902783945.1 uncultured Lachnospiraceae bacterium | reverse complement strand
GTGCGAAGATGCACTGGTTCGGTTCGCTGTACACCGGGAGCCGCGCCGTGCTGCTGAAAGGAAACAGCCCGGAGGCGATCCTCCGTTCAGTATCGGTCGAATGCTGTACGATCGTCTGGCTGCTGGTCCCGTGGGCGCAGGACCTGCTGGTGGCGCTGGACAACGGCGAGCTGAAACTGAGTGATTTCCAGACATCGCAGTGGCGGCTGATGCATATCGGTGCCCAGCCTGTTCCGCCCAGCCTGATCCGGCACTGGATGGAGTATTTCCCGAATCACGAATACGACACGAATTACGGACTCTCTGAGTCCACAGGTCCGGGCTGCGTGCATCTGGGTCTGGAAAATATCCATAAAGTCGGAGCGATCGGTATCCCGGGACTCGGCTGGGAAACAAAGATCGTGGATGAGGATGGAAATATCATAAAACAGGGCGAAGTCGGAGAACTCTGCGTGAAAGGTCCCGGCGTCATGAAAGAATACTATCACGATCCGGAAGCGACGGCGGAGACGCTGAAAAACGGATGGCTGCACACCGGCGACATGGCAAAGCAGGACGAAGACGGCTTTATCTTCCTGGTAGACCGCAAGAAAGATGTCATTATCAGCGGCGGTGAGAACCTGTATCCGGTCCAGATCGAAGCGTTCCTGGCTGCCATGCCGAAGATCCATGATGTGGCTGTGATCGGTCTGCCGGACAAACGGCTGGGTGAGATCGCGGCGGCGATCGTGCAGGTCAAGGAAGGCATGACCTGCACAGAGGAAGAGATCCGGTCCTTCTGTCTGGATCTGCCGCGCTACAAGCGGCCGCGCAAGATCATCTTTGCCGACGTACCGCGCAACGCGACCGGCAAGATCGAAAAGCCGAAACTGCGCGAGATCTATTGCGGTACACGGCTCGTCGAAGAACAGAACATGTCATGATTAAATCAGTCTGCCCCGCAGCCGCCTAACCGGCCGTCCGGGGCAGACTTTTTTGAATTCAGAACAGCACGGTCACCTTTGTCCCTTTCCCGGGGACGCTTTCCAGCTGTATTTCTGCATTGTGCAGTTCGGCGATATGTTTAACAATGGCCAGGCCAAGGCCGGTTCCGCCTGTTTCGCGGGACCGGCTTTTGTCTACGCGGTAAAACCGTTCAAAGATCCGGTCCTGCTGGTCTTCAGGTATGCCGATACCGTTGTCTTCGACACGAAGAAAAGCACGTCCGTTTTCAGTTCCGGCCGATACGGTGACGGTTCCGCCTTCGTTGTTGTAGCGGATCGCGTTCTGAAGCAGATTGGAGATCAGCTCATGCATCTGATTCCGGTCTGCCGTCACTACGACGGAGCTTCCTTCCCGGAGCAGAGAGATCTGCTTTTCGGCGGCTGCTACTTTCATTGTATCGCAGCATTCACCGGCCAGTTCGTACAGATCGGTCTCCGTCAGCTGCAGAGATACGTCTGCCTGATCCAGTTCGGAAAGAGCCAGGATATCGTTGATCAGGGAGAGAAGCCGATCCGAGTTGCGGCGGATCTGCCGCACGGCATGCTCTTCTTCTTTTCCCACGACCATGTGGTTTTCAATCAGTTCTGCGTAGCCGGAAATGGCGGTCAGCGGAGTTTTTAATTCATGAGAAACATTGGCGGTGAATTCCTGTCTGCTCTTGGCGGCAGCCAGTATGTTTTCGTGCTGGGTGCGTATCTTATCGGCAAAGGGCTTGAGCTCACTGTATACCGGAGTCCCGATCGGATCATCCAGATTTTCGGCCATACGTTCGATCGGATGAAGAATGCTGGAGGACAGAAACTGACTCAGCAGAAGACAGACGGCGAGAATGGCAGCCAGGGTGATCAGAATGATCGGAGAGGCGGTCAGGAAGATGTTGGGCAGACTCCTCGCCTGGGTGGATACGCGCAGGATCGTTCCGTCTTCCAGTTTCAGGGCATAATACATGATGTCCCTGTGCATGGTGCTGGAATTCCGGACGATCTCTCCGGAACCAGTCTTGAGCGCTTCCTGTACTTCCGGGCGGTTGAGATGGTTTTCGGACAGATTGGCATCCGGATTGTTGTCAAAAAGGATACTGCCGTCTGCATTGATCCACGTAATCCGGGCAGATGTATTCCGCAGACGGGTCAGGCGTTCCTGATCAATGTTCCTGCCTTCTGATGAGGCGGCGTATACCTCCTGAAGCAGGCCGGTGTCACAGAGAACTTCGGCACTGGAAGCCAGATCGGAACGTATGCGCTCCCGAAAAAGACCATAGTACACAAAAGTAAGACCGGCTGTTGCGGCCAGAACCGCGATCAGAGCTATAAAAACAAGACTCAGATTGATTTTTCGTTTCATGATTTTTCAGGAACTGCTGCCTGGGGATTCTTTTTTTCTGAGGTGAGGACATATCCTACATTGCGGACAGTGCCGATCTGTTCGCCGCATGTTCCCAGTTTTTTGCGCAGCGTTTTGATATGCATGTCAACGGTCCGTGTTCCGCCTTCATAATCCGTTCCCCACACAAACTGCATGATGGAGTCGCGGGAGAGGACAGTTTCTTCGTTGATCATCAGATAGCGGAGCAGTTCATATTCTTTGAAGGTGAGCTCCATAGCCTGTCCGTCGGCGTACGCGATACGGCGTGTGTGATCCAGTTCGATCCCTCCGCAGGAGAAAAAAGAAGCGGTTTCCTTTGCGGTACGGCGGAGAAGTGCCTTGATACGGGAAAGAAGCTCCAGAATAGAGAAGGGCTTGCGTATATAATCGTCTGCGCCGGCATCCAGTCCGCGGATCAGATCCATTTCGGAAGTTTTTGCGGTGACCATGATGACAGGGATCTTTGCGGTTTTCGGGTTTTTCCGCAGTTTAACGAGGATATCATAGCCGCTTTCGTCCGGCAGCATGATATCCAAAAGGACGAGATCCGGAAGGATCTCGCCGGTTTTTTTAAAAAAGTCGGCGGCGCAGCAGAAAGAACGTACAATGTAATTGCTGTTTTTCAGGGC
>CACZSZ010000041.1 GCA_902783945.1 uncultured Lachnospiraceae bacterium | reverse complement strand
GGTGCGGACCACAGTGCTTGTTCTTGCCGTCACGGCACTTGTCGTCGGCGGGGGACTGAGCCTTCTGGCCAGCAGCAACCCGGACGGACTGGAGTGGGCGCTGTTCGGCAACGAGGAAGAAGGCTACGCGCAGAATATGGGACTGGATGAAGAACAGTTCGGTGTCAGCAGTGCGGCCGCCGACCGGGCGGAGTCCATTCAGGAAAAGACATCCTTCCTGCCGGATTATGCCTTTAAAGGAAGTGACAGCGCAGCGGGTACATCTGTTTCCGGTGTCGTCGGGTCTGTCATTGTGGCGGCGATCGCTGCGGTGATCTGTGTGATCGGCGGATTCTTCCGGAAACGGGGAAGACGAAACGGACACGCTGCCGCCTGAGAAGGCAATTTTCTGACCTGAACCGGCTTCGGGGCGGACAAAAAAGAAGCCGGCGTTTTCGGTGACACACATATGAACAAAATGGAAATGGCGCTGCACGAGCTGGCAGAAATGGATGAGCTGGCCGCGCAGCGCTCCCCCGTACATCAACTGCATCCGGCTGCGAAGCTGATCGCCACGGTCATCTATATTCTGGTCGTGGTGTCTTTTCATAAGTACGATCTGGGAGGCCTGATCCCGATGGTGCTCTGGCCGGTTCTGCTTTTTCAGGTGAGCGGCATACCTGTACACACCTGCTTCTACAAGCTGCGCATCGTGCTTCCGCTGGTTCTTGCAGTCGGGCTTTTCAATCCGCTGCTGGACCGGGCACCTCTCTTATATCTGGGAACTATCCCGGTCTCCGGCGGTTTTCTTTCCATGCTGACACTGATGCTGAAGGGCACGCTGTGCCTGATGGCTTCCTTTCTTTTGATGGCGACGACGTCTATCGACCACCTGTGCGGAGCCCTGCGGAAGCTGCATGTACCCGGACTGCTGGTCACGCTGCTGCTCCTGACATACCGCTACGTGGGTGTATTGACAGAGGAACTTGCTATTATGACAGATGCGTATCATCTGCGGGCGCCCGGACAAAAGGGGATCCATGTGTCAGCTTGGGGATCTTTCCTGGGACAGCTGCTGCTGCGAAGCATGGACAGGGCACAGGAACTGTACGCCAGTATGCTGCTGCGCGGGTATCACGAGCATTTTCATTATGCGCCGCTGCGGCCGTTCCGCGGAAAGGATGCAGTCTACCTGGCTGTTTGTGCTGCAGTGTTTGTTCTGCTGAGACTGCTTCCGGTCACGCAGATGCTGGGCATGCTGGTCGTGTGACAGGATCCCGTTTTCAGTAGGTACGAAACGATACAGTAATGTGTAATGGACATTCAGGCAGAAGATGAGTTCACAGAGATAACAGGGGTATAATATGATCACATGCAGCAATGTAAGTTTTTCATATGAGACAGGACGCCCGGTCCTGCAGGATCTGTCCTTCACGATACGGGACGGCGAGTGCGTCGGGCTGATCGGCGCGAACGGCGCCGGCAAATCCACCGTCATGAAGCTGATCCTCGGTCTTCTTCCCTGCACGCAGGGAGAGATCCGTGTCGATGAAATTCCCGTGGGGAAGGAGACATTGAAAGACGTCCGGAGAAAACTGGGGTTTGTGCTGCAGAATTCCGACAACCAGATGTTCATGCCCACGGTGTATGAGGACATGATATTTGCACCGCTGAATTATGGGGTATCAAAGGAAGAAACGGAAAAGCGCGTTGACGCCCTACTGGAAAAACTCGGACTGCAGGAGCTTAAGCACCGGCACAACCATAAAATATCCGGCGGAGAGAAACGAATGGCAGCCATTGCCACGATCCTGGCAATGGAGCCGGAGATGATCCTGATGGACGAGCCGACGGCGGCGCTGGATCCGTATAACCGGCGCATCGTGATCAACACGATCCGGGAACTGCCACAGACCAAACTGATCACGTCGCACGATCTGGATATGATCCTGAGCACGTGCAGCAGGGTGATCCTGCTCTCCGGCGGAAAGATCGCGGCGGACGGACCGGCACAGGAGATCCTGCGGGACAAAGAACTGTTGGAGGCACACCGGATGGAACTGCCGCTTTGCCTGCAAAACGCGGCAGTCCCTCTTTACCAGACATGAGATTTACAGATCGGGATCCTCCCAATTAAGGAGGTATTCATATTCCTCATCACCATACAAGGATACTTTATGAGTTGCTGCGAATGAGTCTGCTTCTTCATCATTATCAAATGTATCAGGCAAATTGCCGTGTTCGTCGAGTACTTCAATCATATTACGATAATTGAGAAAAATATATCCGCCGACTACTCTGTTGACTTCATGCTCATTTAGTTTCTGCAATCTCATCATAAATAACCCCTCCTTCATTGAAATTTCCTGTTGTACAGGAGAACTGTTCCTTATCTGTATATACGCGGCTGTTATTTAACTTCTATGCCGGCCGCTGAGTCACTTGACTTTGCTCCGGAACCTTGCTATCCTGATTGGCAGGTAAGAAATACGGAATAAATACAACACAGTATGTTTTGAGTGGTTTCCTTATCGGGAACCGCTTTTTCATCTCACAGGAGCGGAAAAATGAGTGAACTGAAAGAGTGCAGGAATGAGATCGTCGAGATCGACGCACAGATGGCGTCGCTTTTTGAAAAACGCATGCAGGTGTGCCGGCGGATCGCCGCGTATAAGCGGGAAAACGGGCTGCCTGTCCGAGATATCAGAACGGAGAAGGCAAAAATAGAGACACAGAAAGAACTGATCCGGGATGAGTCCGTTAAGCCGTATTACGGACTGTTCCTGCAGGCAGTCATGGATGTGTCTTCTTCCTATCAGGATATGCTCATGGAAGGAATGCGTGTTGCGTACGGCGGGACAGAAGGTGCCTATGCACAGATCGCGGCAGGCCGTCTGTTTCCGCACGCACGTCTGCTGGCACAGCCGGATTTTGCGGAGGCATACCACTGTGTGGAAACCGGAGAGGCTGACTGCGCGGTCCTTCCGATAGAAAACAGTATCGCGGGAGAAGTCGGCACGGTTATGGATCTGATGTATCAGGGGTCACTCTATGTCAATGAAGTCTTTGACCTGCCGATCCGTCACCGGCTCCTAGGACTTCCGGGAAGCCGTCTGGATCAGATCAGAACAGTAGTCAGTCATCCTCAGGCACTCGGGCAGTGCAGCGGGTATCTGTCCGCCATGTCCTGCGTGACAGAAACGGCTGAAAACACGTCGGCGGCCGCGCGCAGGGTAAAAGAAGCCGGAGATGTCTCCATGGCCGCCATCGCGTCGGAAGAGACAGCGGAGATGTTCGGACTGGAGATCCTGGATCATGATATCCAGAATGACGGCATCAATACGACACGGTTTGCCGTGTTCTCGCGGAACAGGAACATACCGGAT
>CACZSZ010000040.1 GCA_902783945.1 uncultured Lachnospiraceae bacterium | reverse complement strand
CGCATGCCGAGCGATGCCTGCGCCGATATCTGGCTGAAGGAGCTGGAGAATCTGTATGTCAATTGAATTCATCACCGGCAGCAGCGGTTCCGGCAAATCCTATACGGTATACAGAGAACTGATCGAAGCTTCTCTGCAGCATCCGGAGAAGCAGTATCTGGTCATCGTGCCGGAGCAGTTCACGATGCAGACACAGAAGGAAATCGTGCGCATGCATCCACGGCACGGTCTGCTCAATGTCGATGTCCTGAGTTTTAACCGGCTGGCCTGGCGTGTCTTTGAGGAGGTCGGCGGAAATACGCTGCCCGTGCTGGAGGAACTGGGCAAAAGTCTGGTCGTGCAGCGCGTGATTGCCGGGCAGCAGAAACATATGACGGTTTTAGGCAGAACCCTGTCGCGGCAGGGTTCTGTTCTTCAGATGAAATCACTGATCTCGGAATTTCTGCAGTATGGTGTAAAATCGGAAGATCTGGAAGAATGGAAGGAACAGCAGCACGGCAGTGTGCTTGCACACAAGCTGGAGGATGTGCGTGTACTGTATGAGGCTTTCAGGGCCTATCTGCAGGATCATTATCTGACTACGGAAGAGGTGCCGGATATTTTGTGCCGCGTGATCGGCAAATCCAGGCTGGTACGCGGAAGTGTGATCATCCTGGATGAATTTACCGGATTCACGCCGGTACAGTATAAAGTCATAAAAGAATTACTGCGGCTTGCGGAAAAAGTTATTATCCCGGTCACGATAGATGTGACGGCCGATCCATTTCGCGCGGGAAACCCACACCAGCTGTTCCATATGAGCCGGGAAACGGTTCGGCATACAGCGGAACTGGCACGGGAGGTCCGGGCAGAAATCCTGCCCGTCAGACGTCTGGAGACAGGGGATGAAGGACGGTTTTCCGGAAATGCACGGATGCAGTTTCTGGAAAAGCACCTGTTCCGGTATGGCAAAGCCGTATATACAGAAGAAGGTACGCAGCTGCCGGAACAGCAGGTGATCAGGCTGTATGAGGCATCCGGTCCCCGTGCGGAACTCCGGCATATTGCGGCGCAGATCCTGAAACTGGTGAGAGAAAAAGGATATCACTTCCGTGATTTTGCGCTTGTGACAGGTGATCTGGAGACCTATGGGAAGGATGCTGCCGGGGTATTTGAAGAAGTGGGAATTCCCTGTTTTCTGGATCAGAAACAGCCGGTCCTGACGAATCCGCTTGTGGAGTGTATCCGTGCTGCCCTGCAGATGGTGGAAAATAACTATTCCTACGACAGTGTATTTCGTTTTCTGCGCTCCGGGATGACAGATTTTACGAGGGAAGAGACCGATGAGCTGGAAAACTATGTGCTGGCTCTGGGGATCCGCGGGCGGAAACGGTATGAAGAGACCTGGATCAAGCTGCCGGAATATCTGGATCCGGAAAAAATCGGAGAGCTGAATGTTCTGCGCGAACGGTTTATTGAGGAAACACGTGATCTTCACGAAGGGCTGCGCGGACGCGGCGCGGCGGTGCGGGAAAAGGCGGCTGTGCTGTACCGCTTTTTGCAGCAGTACCGGCCGCAGGAGGCGCTGCAGCATCTTAGCGAGGAACTGGAAGAACATGGGGAGCGTTCCCGGGCAAAGGAGTACCGGCAGATATACGCGGCAGTGATGGATCTTCTGGACAAGCTGGTGGAGGTTCTGGGGGAAGAAAAACTGTCAGCGGCTGCGTTCGCCGACGTGCTGGATGCCGGATTTGCCGAGATGCGCATCGGGCTGATCCCTCCCGGCGAGGATCAGGTCATGATCGGGGATATCGAGAGGACCAGACTTAAGACGATCCGGGTACTGTTTTTTGCAGGGATCAACGACGGAGTGATCCCGAAGCCGGTCAGGGCCGGAGGGATCCTGTCGGAGATCGACCGCGAGAAACTGGAAAAAGCAGAGGCTTCCCTTGCACCGACAGCCAGGGAAGAAATGTACCGGCAGCGGTTTTATCTGTATCTGGCCATGACAAAACCTTCGGATGCACTGTATCTGTCATACAGCCGTACGGGAAAGGGAGGACAGACACTTCTGCCGTCGTATCTGATCGGTGTCATACGGCAGATGTTTCCGGAACTTGTGACGGAATCAGAGGATACAGAAAATATACCGGAGGTGCTGGAGACATCGGCGGGGCGTCTTCAGAAATTACTTGAGATGTTCCAGACACTCCGCACGGCACCGATCCCGGCGGAAACAAAAGAGCTGCTGCTCTGGATGAAAGAACAGTCGGGAGGTCTGCAGGGACTGGAAAAGCTGATGGAAGCGGCCGGAACCCAAAACAGGGAAACCGGGATCGGACGGCTTGCCGCGGAGGCACTGTACGGCCGGGAACTCGTCAATTCGGCGACCAGACTGGAAAAATTTGCCGCCTGTGCCTTTGCGCATTTCTGTCAGTACGGACTCCGGCTGAGTGAACGGGAAATCTACGATTTCACACCGGCTGATTTCGGAACAGTCATGCACAAAGCTCTGGAACGATTTTCTCTTATACTGCGGAAAGACGGCATTGACTGGGCTGAAATGACGGATGAGCAGCGTGGTTTCTGTGCCGACCGGGCATTGGAAGATGTCGCTTATGCTTATGGAAATAATATACTGCAGGCCACAGCCCGGAATACCTGGATGACCGGGCGGATCCGGGAGATGCTGCACCGCACCGTCCGGGTACTGCAGACGCAGGTGAAGCGCGGAGCATTCCGCCCTTCAGATTTTGAGTATGATTTCAGAGATGAGCTGAATGCCGCCAGATTGTCTTTGTCTGATACGGGAAGCATGAAACTGACCGGCCGGATCGACAGGATGGATCTGTGTAATAAGAACGGTGTTCAATATGTCAAGATCATCGACTATAAGACCGGGAGTACGAAATTTGACCTGAACAAGGTGTATCTCGGTCTGCAGCTGCAGCTGATATTATATCTGAACGCTGCTGTGGAGAATGAGCAGAAGAACCATCCGGACCGGCTCGTAGAGCCGGCAGGTGCATTTTATTACCGCGTGGATGATCCGTTTATCGAGACAGATGATCCGGAAAAGGTGGAACAGGCTGTTCTCCGCGAACTGCGTCCCAACGGAAAATGCCGTTCGGAGCGGGAAGTGCTTGAACTTCTGGACAGAA
The DNA here is from genome assembly GCA_902783945.1 of uncultured Lachnospiraceae bacterium. GTDB lineage: Bacteria > Bacillota > Clostridia > Lachnospirales > Lachnospiraceae > Bilifractor. The sequence continues at coordinate 239 of CACZSZ010000040.1, read as the reverse complement.
CACTGTATGCGCAGGACGGCGGAGGTGCCGACTCTGATGTGATCCCGGTCAAACTGAACAAGGACGGAACACTGTCAAAATACTCCCAGACAGCAGGAGCGGAGGAATTTCGGCTGATCCGGGAGTATACAGAAGAAAAGAGCCGGGAACTCGGCCGCCGCATTCTTTCCGGTGAGACACAGATCCGGCCCGGTCTGTACGGGACGGAAAGTGCCTGTGAGTGGTGCGGCTTCAGAGGG
>CACZSZ010000039.1 GCA_902783945.1 uncultured Lachnospiraceae bacterium | reverse complement strand
ATTACGAGAAATGCAAGAACTGCGGCAAGTGTGTGAAAGAATGCCCGCGGAAGTGCATCGTGTGATCCGGGACAGAAGTAAAAAGAAATCGAGACCGCAGGATCGGGAGATCCTGCGGTCTCTTGCTGTTTGCAGTTGTTTATTTTTGCTCATCTTTTGAGCTGCATTCATTGCTTCAGTCTGAGTCTATGAGAAGAGTATGTCCTGGAAATATGTCCCGAAATATGTCCCGAAATATGACCCGGAAGGCGGGAAAGTGCGTGTGGGCATACCGGATGAAAACACAGGAGAAATGGGTATGCCCCGGAAGGCAGGAAAAGGGTGTGAGGGGCATATCGAAAAGGGAAAGAAGAGAAATGGGTATGCCCCGGAAGGCGGAAAAAGGGTGTGAGGGGCATACCGAAAGGGGAAAGAAGAGAAATGGGTATGCCCCTGAAGGCGGGAAAAAGGTGTGTGGGGCATACTGAAAGAGAAAAGAAGGGGAAGGGGTCTGACCTGGAAGGGATAAAGTAAGTGTGAGGGGCATACCAAAAGAGAGGAAGATGGGAAAGAGGTCTGCCCTGAATAGAATGCTCAGAAAATTTAGTATGCCAAGTGATTCAGTATGCCAAGTGATTCAATATATCTCCTGCATATCCGAAGTCGGATATGTTTTAGAAATCAGAGGCCATACTTGCGGGGGCTACAACATCCTGATAAGATAGAAAGGGTTTTTCTGAGATTATGTAGATTCGGGAACCTGACGGGAGAACAAGGTATATGAGGCAGAAGTGTCGCAACAGAATATGGATGACTTTTTTTATTGTGCCTGTGCTCATCAGCCTTGTTTTTGCCGGCACAGTTATGTCAGGATGTGGAGAAAAAGCGCCAAAGGAAGCTTCAGGTACAGGGATGTACTTTGACACAGTTGTCGATATCCGGATCTTTGCCGAAAATGCAGATGAACTTCTGCAGGGATGTTTCGATTTGTGCGAGGAGGCAGAGAAGACGCTGTCTGCACATCGGGAAGACAGTGAACTGTACCAACTGAATCACAGGAAAGGACAGCCTGCAGAAAACCGGGGAGCGGAAGAAGCCTCCTCCGATACGCAGACTTTTGAAGTCTCGGAGGAACTGGCATCCTGTATCAGGCGGGGATTAGAATATGCAGAGATGTCGGGAGGAAAATTTGATATCACGATCCTGCCGCTCCGGGATCTCTGGGATTTTGAGTCTGAGAATGCTGCTGTTCCGGAACAGGATAAGATTGAGAAGGAACTTGCCAGAGTCGATTACCGTAAGGTGCATGTGGACGGACTGAAAGTGACATTTGATGATCCTGAGACACAGATCGATCTGGGCGGGATCGCAAAAGGCTATATTTCCGACAGACTGAAGAACTGGCTGCGTGAGCAGGGGTGTACATCAGCTCTGATCAATCTTGGAGGAAATGTCAGCGTTCTCGGTACAAAACCGGATGGCAGCAGCTGGAATGTCGGCATCCAGGAGCCGTTTGCGGACAGAGGGACGGTATTTGAAACGGTAGAGATCGACGATGGCTGCGTGATTTCTTCCGGTACGTATGAGCGGTATTTTGAACAGGACGGGCAGCTGTACCATCATATTCTGGACCCTGTGACAGGATATCCTGCAGTAACAGATCTGCAGCAGGCGACCGTTGTCGGGAAAGATGACGTGCTGTGTGATGCCTTCTCAACGATTTGTATCCTGGAAGGACAGGAGGAGGCGGAACGCATCGCAGAGGCAAATGGTCTGAATGTGAGAATATATTTCGTGGGGGCGGACCATGAAGGAGCATGGTTTTCCCGGAGCGGACAATAGCGGGAAATTGTGTTTTCCTCGGAACAAACAATAAAGAGAGAAAACGGGATACGGCCGGATCGGCAGTACGCTTACACAGTATGACGGGAAAAAGCATAGTATTTAAAAAGAAAGCAGATATACTACTCTTTCTGATTCCGGGCATGGCAGCACTTTGTTTTCTGATATTGTCCGGCATGCGGAACGGACAGACGGCAGTACATCCTCAGCTGGAAATCCTTACAGGAAACAAAGTGTTCGGTGTATATGATCTGGCAGAGGATCAGACGATCCGGATCGGGGACACCAATGTCTGTGAGATCAGAGACGGCGAAGTGCGCATGACTGAAGCGGACTGTCCGGATCAGATCTGTGTCCATTCGGTCCCGATAACCGGTGAAGGGGGCAGTATTGTCTGCCTTCCGAATCACATTGTGCTGCGTGTGACCGATGCCGATCATGCGAAACGGGAGGTGGATTCCATTGCGGAGTGAACTCGTTTCGAACAGCGAAAAGAACAGGAAGGGCACCTATAATCCTTCAAAAAAAATAGCCGTACTGGCGCTTCTGACTGCACTTGCCATCCTGATGGGATATGTGGAGTCCCTTATCCCGCTGAATTTCGGGATTCCCGGGATCAAGATCGGACTGTGCAATATTGTGATCCTGATCGTGCTGCTGCAGTATTCATGGAAGGAAGCACTTGCTGTCTCTGTCGTGCGGATCGCAGCGGTGGGATTCTTGTTCGGTAATCTGTTCGGCATACTGTACAGTCTGTCCGGGGCCGTACTCAGTATACTGATCATGACACTGCTGCTGAAAAGCAAAAGGTTCGGCCTTCTGGGGATCAGTGCAGCAGGCGGATGCGTGCATAATATCGGACAGCTTCTGGTCGCAAAAATCGTTCTGCCCGGACTTCCGCTTCTCTGGTATACGCCGGTGCTCATGTTTTCGGGTCTGGCGACCGGTGCTCTGGTTGCCGTGATCGTATATGAAATAATGATCCGGCTGCCTGACACTTCCGCGAAGGGAGAGTAGAGAACTATGAAACTGATACATTGTGCGGATCTTCATCTGGATGCGAAGATGACTTCCCTGCTGCCGCCGGATCTGGCAAAAATACGGCGCGGTGAGTTGCTGCAGACGTTTCTGCGGATGGTGGACTATGCTGAAAAAGAAAAGGTGAGCGCGATCCTGATCGCGGGAGATCTGTTTGACAGAAGACAGATATCAGCAGCGGCGAGGAATACGGTCATCGATTCAATCCGGTCACATCCGGAGATCAGTTTTTTTTACATCACAGGCAACCATGAGAGGGACGGATTTCTGGAAGCCATATCGCAGATTCCGGATAATCTGAAGCTGTTCGGCAGAAAGTGGAGGACGTATGATGCAGGGCCGGTCGCCGTTTCCGGGATCGATCCGGATACGGAAGCGGGACCGGGGAGGTATGCATCTCTGGTTCTGGATCCTTCCTGTTTTAATATTGTGCTCCTGCACGGCCAGATCACGGAATATGAGGATACATCCAGGAATGAGAACATCCCGCTTCGGGAACTGCGCGGAAAGCCTGTTGATTATCTGGCACTCGGTCATGTGCACAGCTTTCAGGAGGGGACGATTACACCGCGCGGCCGCTGGTGTTATCCGGGATGTCTGGAAGGAAGAGGATTTGATGAATGCGGGGAACACGGATTTGTTCTTCTCGATATCGATACAGCCAACAGGACATTTACGAGGGAATTTGTGCCGTTTGCATCAAGGAAACTGGAAGAAATCCCCGTTGATATTACAGGATGTTTTACAACTGCGGATATATCGGAGCGCATTGAGGAACAGCTCGGTTATCCGTATTCCAGGAAACCGGTGACAGATGATTTCTGGAAAATCATACTGACAGGGCAGGTGGATATTTCCTGCGAAAAGGAAACCGACTGGCTGGAGAACCGGTATGCGGCAATGTGCGGATTCCTGAAGGTGGAAGACCGTACACAGCTGGCGGTGGACTACGGGGATTATGCGCGGGAAGCTTCCCTTAAAGGGGAATTTGTAAGGCTGGTCGGCGGAGATGACGGACTGGATGAGCAGGAAAAGGCGGAAATCATCCGCTGCGGGATACGGGCGTTATCCGGGGAGGAATTGCCGGTATGAGACTGTATACATGTCATGTCGATAACTTCGGCAGACTGCATGATCTGGACCTGGATTTCCGGGAGAAGCTGCATATAATCAGAGAAGACAATGGCTGGGGGAAAAGCACTCTCGCGGAATTTCTGATGGTCATGTTCTACGGGTTTGCCAATGAAAAAAGCCGCAGTGCGATCAGAAATGAGAGGCAGCGGTATGCACCGTGGCAGCAGGGGACCTTCGGAGGGACCGTGACGTTTTCGCAGAATGGACGGATATTGCGGCTGGAACGTGTCTTCGGATTTAAAAACGGGACGGAGGACTTTTCTGCCGTCTACGATGCAGAGACAAATCTTCCGGTTTCGGATTTTCCCGAAAACCCCGGAGAGGCATTGTTCGCGATCGACAGAGATTCATTTGCCCGCACTGTTTTTATCGCGCAGCAGGACTGCGGTACGGAGGCTACATCCGGAATACAGGCGAAGATAGGGCATCTTGAGGGAGAGGCGGCCGATATGGCTGATTACCATCAGGTGCAGGCATCTCTGAAAAAGATGGCTGACCGTCTGACTCCCGATCGGAAGACAGGAGAGATCTACCGGCTCCGCCAGGAACTGGCAGAACTTAAGTCTGATGTTTCCAGACGGCCTGTGTATGAGCAGACACTGGAGAAGCTGGAAGAACAGCTGGACAGGCGCACAGAAGAACTGCAGCGGCTTCGTGCGGAAACAGAGTCCGGCCAGGAGGAACTGCGGCAGCTCGCGGTCGTTCAGCGCACCGCAGAAGACTTTTCCATGGAAGAGGAGGATGCCCAGAGACTTTTCCGGCTGGAGGAGACGTTCCCTTCCGGTATGCCGGATGATCAGCAGATGGAGGAAGCGGAAAACTGTCTCCGGGAGATCCGGAAGATGCGCAGGGCGTTTGATAAAGCACAGCGTGAACTGTATGATCCACATGAAGAAAAGGAAAACGGACAGTATTCCGGAAGCGGCACTTCGCTGATCTCTGTGCTTGTTTTTGCGCTGTTTGCTTCCGCGCTGCTTGCCTTTTTTGTAAATCGTATTGTGGCTGCGGCTCTGGCTGTCCTGGCTGTTGTGATCATGATCATCGTCGTGCGGCGTGATATAAAGAAAGAAAAGGAAGAAGGGCCGAAGAAGCAGGTCGTAGTCGTGAAGCAGAGGTCATCGCCCTTATCTAAAGTCACTGATATGCGCGCCAGGCGGGAAAAACTGAAAGAAACGAGGGAAGAGATCCTGGCAGCAGAAACAGAATTGATGGAATTCCTGCGTCAGTATTATCCGGATCTCACGGAGGAAGAAGATCTCTCAAGATGTCTGCAGCAGCTGCAGTATGAGAAGGCGGAGTACAGTTCACTCATCAAAAAGTCAGAGCGGTCACGCGCTGCAGAAGAAGCCTGGAAGAAACGGGCAAGGGAAGCGGAGGCAGCTCTTAACGGCAGATTGGGAGAGGATACGGGTATTTCCGTCGGCGTTCTGGAGCAGCGAATCGCAGAAAATAAAGAAAAAATGGAAACGGCAGAGACAGACATACATGCCGTACGCCGTCAGATAGAAGCTGTACGTGAAGATCTAGACCGTGCGGCTGAGGCGGAAGAACGGCTTGCTGCCGTGCAGGAAGAACTGGCCGGGACGGAGCACAGATATTATGTTCTCACACAGACGAGAGAGTACCTTGCCCGTGCCCGTGCTGCCTTTACGGCCCGCTATATGGAACCTGTGCGGCAGGCATTTGACAGTTACTACAGGCTGCTTACCGGAGATGAGAGCGGAGAGTATCAGCTGGATGCAGATCTGAAGATTGGCGTGAGAGAGTACGGTATTCTTCGGGATCCGGCTCTTCTGAGCGAAGGATGGCAGGATCTGATCGGCCTGTGCCGGCGTATGGCTATGATCGATGTTATGTATGAAGGTGAAAAACCATTCCTGCTGTTCGACGATCCGTTTGTAAATCTTGACGGGGAAAAACTTCAGCGGGCACTCACATTCCTGGATCAGATTTCGGAGAATTATCAGGTGATCTACTTCACCTGTCACGAAAGCCGCGTGCCCTGAAAACTGAAAATAACGATGGTAAGAGCAAGGCGAACCTGTCCCCGGAGGCGGGTTCGCTTTTGTATTTGGGGCATACTTAAAGAATAAGAGTTGGATTTAAGGCTGTGTCCCGGCGGAATTTTTCAGCTGCTCGATGAATTCCGCCGCGTCGTCGGGCGCCTCGTCCAGATCGTCGCCGACGTCGACGGAGAGCGGCGGTCTGCGGAAGAGGAGATCATAGATGACCGGTACGATGTACAATGTCATCAGTGTGGCATATGCCAGGCCTCCCGTTATGACGACGGCCATACCGCTTCCCAGCTGACTGCCCATACCGCTTCCGAAAAGGAGCTGTGTCATTGCCAGGATCGTTGTGAGTGCTGTCATCAGGATCGGACGTATTCTAGTCTTTCCTGTGGCGATCAGAGCGTCTCGGCGCTCCATGCCTCCGATGCGCAGCTGATTGGCATAATCCACAAAGACAATACCGTTATTGACGACAGTTCCCATCAGGACCAGGAATCCCATCAGAGACAGCAGAGTGAGCTGCTGGCGTGCGATCAGCAGGCCGAGTATACCTCCGGTGAAGGCAAGAGGGATCGTGAACAGAACAATAAACGGTGAGAGCAGGCTCTGGAACTGTGCTACCATCACAAGATAGATAAACAGCAGAGCAAGAAGAAGCATCCGGCTCATCTGTGAGATCATGTCGGAAATCTGATTCGTCTCACCGCCGAAGGAGATCGTATATCCGTGAGGAAGGGTTTCTTCAAAAGAGCGGATCTTCGGTTCCAGTTCGCGGGACAGAAGCGTAGTGTTATAGCCTGGTTTCAGTTTGGCTGTGACAGTCAGGTAATGAGCCATGTTTTCGCGCGAGATGGACGGAAGAGAGAAGGTCTCTTCGACTGTGGCAAAATCGCGGAGAAATACAGTATCAGGTATTTCTTCTGTATCTTCAGACTCTTCGATGCGGACATCTTCACT
>CACZSZ010000038.1 GCA_902783945.1 uncultured Lachnospiraceae bacterium | reverse complement strand
TGTCATTGCCGCGGCTGATCGCCGTGCGCACATACGCCTTGTTCATTTCTCCGACGACTGTGCTCCGCATCATGCGGACTGTCATGGCGATCCGGGGTATGCTGAGACAGATCGCCCCGAAGAAAAGATGCACCATTGCACCGCCTAAGTCTTTGTGAAGATCAGGAAAATCCCCGGGAATAAAAGCATGCAGCGTAATACCGAATACCCACGAAACAAGAATACCTGTGAAAAACGGCGGGACCGCCATACAGAATTGGTTAAAAGCCGTTCGAAGCCACTCGAACGGTCCTCCTGTCCACTGATAGGAAAACACACCGAGAGGAATAGAAATGATGACGATAAGGATAAAGCTCATCATGCTCAGCAGAAGCGTGATCCCCAACTTGGAAGAGATCAGATCCCATACCGGCTGCCGGTAACCGTAAGACATGCCGAGATTGCCGGAAAAGAAGCCGCCGAGCCAATTGAAATATCTAACAAAAAAGGGCTGATCCAGCCCGAGTTCATGCTGCAGCGCCGCCACCTGAGCGGCGGAGGCGCTGGTACCCAGCATGTTCCGGGCGGGATCGCCTGAAATCAGTTCAAAAGCCAGAAACGTGAGGAATGATACCAGGATCATAGTGATCAACAGCATCAGGATACGTTTCAGCAGATATTTTGTCATAGAATTACCCTGCCAATAATAGGTGTGATCAAGCTGTCCAGTGCAGCTTGCTGATGTCCAGTACATACAGCGGATAGAACGTCAGTCCCTCCAGACCGCTGCGCACGGCAACGAGGTCAGCCATATCCTGAAGATAGACATTGGCCGCGTTCTCCGTAAGGTTGCGCTCCAGCTGACGATACAGTTCTGTCTGCTTTTCATCGTCTGTCTCTTTGAGCGCCTGTGCCAGGATCTCATCATACTCGGCATTATTGTAATTCGTAAAGTTATTGTCTACTTCGCTGCCGAAACGCTCAAGCAGTTTGCGCGCTGTCATGTTGTCACTTGTCAGACCGGTGATCGTGCTCTGGAATTTGCGGTTGCCGTATACATCCTCCAGCCAGGTATTCCAGTCGACCGGATCAACTGTGACATTTACACCGATTTCTCTCAGAAGTTCTACGATAACTGTAGCTGTGTTGACATGCGGTGTGTAGTTGCTCGGAACCGTGATCGTCATGTCAAAGCCGTCCGGGTAACCGGCTTCCGCCAGCAGTTCCTGTGCCTTTCCGATGTCATAAGTGTAGTAATCTGTCAGCGACTCATCATAATACTTACTGAAGGACGGGAACATGGATGTGCCCAGCGGGATCCCATACCCGTCAAAAGCAAGGTCGATGACAGCCTGCTTGTCGATTGCATAACACAGTGCCTGACGCACGCGTGCATCGTCAAAAGGTGCCTCGGCATTGTTCAGATACAGTGCCTGCACAAGATTCATGCTGCCCTCGGCAATCGCAAAGTCATTTTCGTCGAGCTGCGCCGTCTGATCACTGGACAGATGCGCCACAACGTCGAGTGCGCCGCTCTGCAGGCCGGTGATCAGTGCTTCCGGTTTTTCAAGAACCTTGAAGGTGACTTCATCGATACTGCCGCCTTCACCCCAGTATCCATCGAAACGTTCCAGCACCAGTTCATCCTGCACGGAACGGGACACAAACTTATACGGACCAGTGCCGACAGGAGAAGTTTCCTGCTTGTCATAGTCAGCCGGAATGATATAGGCATTCATCAGGAAAGCCAGGAATTCATTGCTCGGTTCGCTGAGTGTGATCGTAAGTGTCGTATCATCGCTTTCCATACTGTCGATCACGGAAAGTGCTTCCAGCTGTGCTGCTGCATCTTCTCCGTTATATCTGCGCTCAATGGAATAGACCACGTCTTCCATCTCTACCGGATCGCCGTTGTGGAATGTCACACCGTCACGAAGCGTAAATGTGTAGGTCAGACCGTCTTCTGATTTCTGTACATCAGAAGCGACCGCGGGGACGATCTCCCCGTCTGAAGTGGGTTTTACAAGTCCCTCAAACACATTGAACAGCACTTCTTTTGTTCCTGCCGCCGTCATATAGTCGGGGTCAAGACTGTCGAAATCCTGTGCAATGCCGACGGTCAGTGTATTGTCCCCGGCATGCTCTGCCGCTGCTGCGGGAATCCCCATTGCCGTGACCATCGTCAGTACGAGGGCTGCTGCCAAAAATTTCTTTTTCATGTTTGTCTCCTTTCATCATTGCCCTTCCGCGGGGTCAATGTGCGATACCCGGAGGTATCATAGTAAGTTGAAATTTTGGTGTTGCTATATTCAGTTTTCAAGCCTTGCCAATTATACGATACTTCATTATAGAAAGCAATGTTTTGTCATTTTTTTAACACGTTTTTCAGGTTCAGCGGTATATCTCCGTCAATGCATGCAGAAGGATCCGGTTCTCCTCATGCGTTCTGACTGCTGTGCGGTACCATCCCTCTTCCAGACCTTCATAGTCCCTGCAGTCCCGGATCAGGATCCCTCTCTCCCACAGCGGGCGTGTCAGCAGTCTGTCGGAATGAAACAACAGGTAATTGGCTTCACCCGGGATCACACGGCATCCGAGAGCACGCAGCCCGGTCTGCAGTTTTTTCCGTTCCACACGGATCAGCGCCCGCACAGCATCCCTGTATGCCGTATCCGCTGCAGCCGCGGCGCCGGCACGCTGTGCCAGATGCGAGACATTCCAGGGCTGTCCGTGATTTTGAATATCTACAAGCAATTCTCCGTCAGAACAGAAACAATATCCGAGCCGGATCCCGGCAACGGCATAAATTTTCGTCATGGCACGCAGGATCAGCAGGTTGTGATACACGTTCAGCTGTCTTTTCAATGTATGCGATTCCGGATCATCCAGAAAATCCAGAAAGCACTCATCTACGACCACAATGACCCCTCTGCGCGAGCAGATATCCAGAATCTGCAGAAGCAGTTCCTGTTCTGTTGTCACACCTGCCGGATTGCCGGGCTCGGTCAGAAAAACAATACCGCGTTTTGTTTCCGGCAGTTCATTGACAAACGCTTTCAGGACCGGCAGAAAGTCAGCAGTCAGTCTGAACTGATCCGATTCCCGCATGGCGTATGTACGGATCCCGAAACCATTCGCCTGAAGGGCAGTCCGGTATTCTGAAAAAGCCGGTACCGGAAGAAGCGCACTTCCGTTTCTGCAGACTGCAGTTATACGCCAGATCAGATCTGCCGCCCCATTACCGCACAGGATATACTCCGGAGGAACCTGCTCCGTCTTTCCTATCACTGTGCGCAGCTCACTGCAGGAAGGATCCGGATACCGGTCTGCTTCCGACACCGCCCGTATCACCGCTGCTCTTACACTTTCCGGCACACCGAGCGGACTGATGTTAGCCGAAAAGTCCAGCGGCATGTGTCCGGTCTTTTGTTTGAACGATGCCCAGTTTCCACCATGCATGATCTCTTCTCCCTTTACTCTAAATATCTTCGAGCGCTTCCAGCCCTCTTTTTGCCTCCGGTCTGGAATCCCCGTGCTTTACAAAATACATGGTGACCAGCGAAAGTACCACGAACACAACACAGTACGGGAACAGCACGGTCAGACCCATTCTATCCATCAGAAATCCCGAAAAAACAGGAGTAACGATCTGCGCTGACATGGATGCTGTGTAATACAGACCTGTATACTTTCCCACATCAGCCTCGGAACACATCTCCACGACCATCGGGAATGAATTGACATTGATCGTCGCCCACGCTATGCCGGTCGTTACAAACATACTGTTCATGATGACCGCAGAAGAATCCGCTCTCAGAATGCTCATGGCGCCAAACGAAACCGTCAGCAGGATCACCCCTCCGATAATAGACTTTTTTCTCCCTATCTTCGAAGCAATGATCCCCACCGGTATATATGATACGATGGCAGCTGCCTGTGCGATGATCAGATTTAGATTATAATCTCTTTTTAAAACGGAAACAGCATAGACGGAGTACTTGGAAATAGCGGCATTATAAGCCATAAACCACAGAACGATCGAAGCCATCAGGAATACCATCGACCGCCGTTCCGCAGGCGACAGTCTGCTTCCCGTCTGCCTTTCTGTTTTCTGTACTCCGGCTTTGTCTTCCCCCGGATCCGCATCCGCAATCCCGTATTTCACACTTTCATCATGCATCTCACGGACAAACCGGGGTTCCCTCACAGTTATGAGGAACACGAGCAGTGCGAGAATCATGAGTACAGCTACCGTAAGAAAATACGGTTTGAATACTGCCGGATCTTTAACGGCTCCTGCTGTTCCGAACAGAATGCCCAAAGCCAGAACCAGGATCCCTCCGGCAGATCCCATCAGATTGATCACGGCATTTCCCTTGGACCGCAGAGGTTTTATCGTGACATCCGGCATCAGGGCAACTGCCGGTGTACGAAATGTGGCCATGGCGATCAGAACCGCGAACAGAACAGCAATAAAAACAGTCAGCGTGTTGACATAAGGCAGAAAAACAAAGAATACGGCTGCCGTAATCGTACCGAAAAGAATGAACGGTGTGCGTCTTCCCATCCGGCTCCGACATCTGTCGGATATCAGTCCGAATACAGGAAGCATAATAATTGCCAGGATATTATCCAATGCCATGATCACACCGGATGCTGCCTGTGACATGTGAAACTTATGTGTAAGAAGCATCGGTATGGAAGTGTCGTATGCCTGCCAGAACGCGCATATCAGGAAAAAAGCAAATCCTACGCATACTGTACGTCTATAATTTAATTTCATCTCTGGCCGCACTCCTTAAATAATGAGGACCGCGCGTGAACGCGGTCCTCCATATGAAAAGCGTTGGAATGGTTTAATTATTTGAGTCCGATTCTTGCGATCACAGCTCTTGCGATAGCTTCCACATCCTGTGCTGTCACAGTTCCGCCGGCGCTGTAAGCCGGGGCGGCAGGAGCGGATACCGGAGAGGCCGCACGAAGATCAGACAGTTCTTTGATACCGTACGCTACACGGCGGATATTGATCAGGTTCAGCGGAGATACATTGTCACCTGTCGCACTTCCGCCGACAGCACCGCAGCCCAGTGTAAGGGCGGGCAGAAGTCCTGTCGTCGCGCCGACGCCGCCAAGGGCTCCCGGTGTATTGACGAGCAGACGCATGACCGGTTTCTTCAGAGCAAATTCGCGGATGACCGCTTCGTTTTCGGAATGGATCGTCATAGTGTGACCCACACCTTCATTCTGCAGCAGTTCCACACAGCGCTCACAGGCTTTCTCCCAGTTGTCTTCTACATAGAAGGCCAGGATCGGGCACAGTTTCTCGCGTGAATACGGATTGTCGCGGCCGACTGTCGTCTGCGGAGAGACAAGGACTCTGGTTCCGGCCGGAACCGTAATACCTGTCATTTCAGCAACACGCTGTACACTCTTGCCGACGATTGCCGGATTCATTGTACCGTTCGCTCTCATAATGAAACCGGAAACCTGCTTGGTCTCTGCTTCATTCAGGAAGTATGCTCCCTGCTTTTTGAGCTCATCGATAACTCTGTCTGCGATGCAGCGCTCTGTGACAATGCTCTGCTCGGAAGCACAGATCGTGCCGTTGTCAAAGGTCTTGGAATCCATGATGTGCTTGATCGCAACCGGAATATTCGCCGACTTCTCGATGTATGCCGGACCGTTGCCGGGTCCCACGCCGAGTGCAGGATTTCCTGAGCTGTATGCGGCACGGACCATGGCCTCACCGCCTGTCGCCAGGATCATTCCGATCGAACGATTCTTGATCAGCGCATCCGTTCCCTGCATCGTCGGAATGGTGATGCAGTTGATCAGACCGTCCGGCACACCGGCTCTTCTGGCTGCATCTATAATGACATTATAGGTTGCCAGAATGGAGTTCTTTGCACCCGGATGAGGACTGATCACGATGCCGTTCCCTGCCTTCAGGGAAATCAGGGTTTTGTACATGACTGTGGATGTCGGATTGGTAGACGGGATCAGTGCGGCCACGACACCGACCGGTGTGCCGACCTCAATGATCTTATTGACCGGATCCTCGCGCAGGATACCGATCGTCTTCATATCCTTGATCGCCTCGTAGGTCATGGTGCTGCCGAGCAGATTCTTCAGAACTTTGTCCTGCCAGATTCCGAACCCGGTCTCTTCCACAGCCATCTTGGCCAGAGGCTCTGCCTGCGCGGCGCAGGCACGGGCGATTTCCTCCACAATCCGGTCGATACGTGCCTGATCAAACGTGGCAAAGATCTTCTGAGCTTCCTTTGCCCTTGCTACCAGGTCACGCACTTCCTGAATAGATTGTAAGTCTTTATCGAATCCCATAATAATTCTCCAATTATATAATGCTTGCCGTGGGCTCAGGGCTTTTGCCCTGACAGCAATCAGTAGTTGACCACGCGGGCAAAATCCCCGGCCTTAAGACTGGCACCGCCGATCAGACCGCCGTCGATGTCACTCATACCCATCAGCTGGGAGGCATTTTCCGGTTTCATGCTTCCGCCGTACTGGATGCGGATGTCCTGGGAACGTCCCGGGAACATCTCCTCAACAGCCGCCCGGATCTCACGGATCGTGTTGTTGGCATCCTGACTTGTCGCTGTCAGTCCTGTCCCGATCGCCCAGATCGGTTCATAGGCGATCACGATTTTCTCAATGTCGGTCGGAAGCACATTGGCCAATGCCTTTTTTGTCTGGCTGCGCACTACTTCGCTGGTGACGCCGAGCTCTTTTTCCTCTAATTTTTCGCCTACACAGATGATCGGCTTCATGCCTTTCTGCAGAACCTTGAGGACTTTTTTGTTGACCGTCTCGTCCGTCTCCGCAAAATACTGCCGCCGCTCGGAATGGCCGATGATGACATAGGTCACGCCCAGTTCCAGCAGAGAATCACAGGAAATCTCGCCGGTATAAGCACCTTTGTCCTCAAAATAAACATTCTGCGCACCGAGCACGATGTTGGAATTTGCGATCGCAGCCTTAGCGGCAAACAGGCAGATGCTGGTCGGACATACGACGACTTCCGCCGCCGCATTCCGTACAAGAGGCTTCAGCTCTTCAATGAGCTGCATGGTCTCTGACGGTGTCTTATTCATCTTCCAGTTGCCGGCAATTATAGGTCTTCTCATAATAAACCCTCAATTAATAGCAGGATTTCGTGATCGTAGCTGCACCTGTCGGGCACTGCTGTTTGCAGGCGCCGCAGTTGATGCAGGCCTTGCCGCCGCCGTTCACGATATCGACAGTGGCGCTGGCGCCGATACGGTTTGCGCCGGCCTTGATCATGGCCAGGCACTCCTGATAATTGTGGATACCGCCGGAAGCCTTGACGCCCATGTCCGGTCCGACAGTCTGACGCATCAGGCGGACAGCTTCGACCGTGGCACCGCCTGTGGAATAACCGGTGGAGGTCTTTACAAAATCAGCACCTGCGAGTTTGGAAACGGTGCAGACCTTGACGATCTCTTCGTCTGTCAGCAGGCAGGCCTCGATGATGACCTTGACCAGAGCTCTGCCCTTGGCCGCTCCGACAACAGCTTCGATATCTCTCTTGACCAGCATCCAGTCGCCCTCTTTGACAGCGCCGATGTTGACGACCATGTCAACTTCCTTTGCACCGTTGTTGATGGCATCAAAGGTCTCGTTTGCTTTGGATTCGGGCGGTGTAGCACCGAACGGGAAAGCAATAACGCAGCACGGTGTCACGCCGCTGCCGCTCAGCAGCTCGGCAACCAGTTTGATCCGGGACGGATTGACA
>CACZSZ010000037.1 GCA_902783945.1 uncultured Lachnospiraceae bacterium | reverse complement strand
TAAACCCGCCATGTTAAGCTGAAAAAACGCAAATATTTACTGGCCCGGCCCGGCGGCCGGGTTTTTCTGCGGCGGAAGATATGGTATAGTAGAAATGCAGTGTTGATAAAACGGAGTCCGCATGGATTCGGGCATGATAGTGGGGAGATCTGCCATGAAGATTTGTATCAACTGTGGAAAAGAATTGCTGGACACAGCAAAATACTGTATCTATTGTAATGCCAGACAGCCGGAGGCGGGAGAAGGTAAGGGAAAAGAGAAAATACGTGCTCCGAAATCTGTTCCGCCGGAGGAAAACGGACCGGCAGAAAGCGGGCTTCCGGAAGAAAGTACTGTAGAAGAGCAGCTGGAAAAACACAGAAAAGGTCTGTCGGCAGGTACACTGCTGCAGATCCTGAAAGAGCACAGGCCACTGGCAGTTATTGCGGCTGCGGTGATCCTGGTGCTGGCGGTCATTCTGGCTCTCACAGGAACACGGGCAGCAGAAATAAATCTGGCAGACTATACCCAGGTGCGGTTTTCCGGTTACAACGGCGCCGGAACGGCATTGATCGAATTTGATAAAAATGCGCTTCTTTCGGATGTGGCGTCCGCCATGGCAAAAAAGGGAAAAGTCAAGCGTGCGATCGCAAAAGAAGCAGCGCCGGATACGATCCAGAGTCTGATGAACGAGAACTGGGAGGACGGAGCAAAGATCGCCCTCGCGGCAGACGGATGCAGCTATTCCCTGGATAAAACCGGAAACCTCTCCAATGGTGATACGGTCACGGTCACGTATCGGTATGACAATACAAAAGCAGGAGAATTCGGATTCCGATTCAAAGGAGAGAATACGAATTTCACCGTCAGCGATCTTTCGGAGATCGACCGTTTTGATGCCTTTGCCGGAATGGACATTGCTATTTCCGGACCGGATGGTTTTGGTGAAGCAGTGATCACCAAGACCGGGACAGAGGAATTGTACAGCCGGCTTCAGTATACGGCAGATAAGGATAACAGGCTGCATAACGGAGACCGGGTTACGGTAACACTGACGACCACGGACGGAGGACAGGATTTTTCCGAATTCGGGCGGACATACGGCAAAGTGCCGGCAGAGACAGAAAAGCAGTTCGAAGTGTCCGGACTGACAGAAGTTTCGACCTTTGATGCCTTTGTCGGGCTGTCTTACGTAGTGGAAGGTACAGAACCGTTCGGATACATTTATCTGGAAAACACGGCGGACAACGATATCTGGTTTGAGGCGGACCGCTATGACGGCCTCAGCAACGGAGATACCATAACGGTGCGTGCGATCCCGGGATACACGGGAGAATTCAATGCGGATTATGCGGAGATTTTCGGGCAGATTCCGGAGACAGATGAAAAGACCATCCAGATCCAGGGACTTCCCACATATGTCAGTTCGCTTTCGGATATTCCGACAGATTTCATGACAGATCTGAAGGCAGAGGCGCAGGACCGCCTGTACAAATATGTGACGTCAGAGTGGGATCCTGGATCCGACCGCATGAACAGGGGTACGTATAAAGGCGCGTGGCTGCTGACGGCAAGGGACGATGCTATCAGCTGGAACCGGAATCAGCTGTTTCTGGTCTATGAGGTCAATGCGACAGCCAGAAACAGTGAGGAAAGCAGTGATATCACATTCTATTATTACCTGCGGGTACAGGATATACAGAAGTTGAATGACGGAAACTGTGCGGCCGATCTGGAACTGGCAGATACACCGGAAATAGGTTTTGACACGGGCTTCAACGGCCACTATTATAAAGGGTATGCTTCTCTGGACGAACTGGTCGGAAATATGATCACCAGCCAGGAAGATATGTATATCATAGAAACCGACCTGTCTGAGCAGCCGCAGGAAGAAAATACGGATCCCGCCGCAGACAGCTCACAGGAAGAATCAGGAGAATAAAATGCGTCTGGATAAATATCTGAAGGTTTCACGGCTGATCAAAAGAAGAACGGTGGCAAACGAAGCATGTGATGCCGGCCGGGTGCTGCTGAACGGAAAGACGGCACGTGCTTCTTCACCTGTAAAAGCAGGAGATGTCATCGAGATCCAGTTCGGAACAAGGACAGTCAAAGTGGAAGTACTGGATGTACAGGAAACCGTAAAAAAAGAGGGAGCACAGGAACTGTTCCGTTACCTTTAAACAGAGTTTTTGCCGGCGAATCCGGAATATGGGAGCGGGATGCGTCAGAACAGAAGAACAATCGTAATATTGATCATATTTGTCGTCCTGCTGATGGCGATCACGCTGGGGGCCAGTCACGGACAGCGCATGCGGCTGCGTGCGGGAGAAGAGCAGATCCGTTCCCTGCAGCAGCAGACGGAGCGGGAGAAAGCACGTTCGGAGGAAATCCGGAAAACGGAAGAATATATGCAGAGCGACGAGTATATCGAGCAGGTCGCCAAGGACAAGCTGGGGCTGATCCGCGACGGAGACATTATTTTCAAAGAGTCCGAATGACAGAAACGATCAGAAAATATATACGGGATCATCAAATGATCGCACCGGGAGATACCGTGTGTGTCGGCCTGTCCGGAGGCGCAGACTCTGTGTGTCTCCTGCTTGTTTTACTGGAACTGTATGGTGAGAAAACCGGAGCATCCGGGAATTCCGTCCGGCTTATGGCAGTCCATGTAAACCATCAGCTGCGCGGCGATGCGGCAGATGCCGATGAACAGTTTGTCAGAGAACTCTGTGAAAAGCATCGGATTCCGCTTCATATATACCGGTATCCGGTGGCGGATATTGCCGCAGAGAAATCGCTCGGCACAGAGGAGGCCGGCCGCCTGGTCCGGCAGGAAGCCTATAAGGATTGTCTGCTCCGTCACGGTGCGGCAGTGATCGCACTGGCACACCACGCCAATGATCGGGCGGAGACTTTTTTGTTCCATGCGGCACGCGGGACTTCACTGGCCGGTCTGGCAGGGATCCGGGCAATGCAGCCGTTTCAGCTCCCCGACCGGGAAGACAGAGAAGAAAAGCGGAACAGGAATGCTGTGATCGCGAGACCGCTTCTGTGTGTGACACGGGAAGAGATCGAGACCTGGCTTACGGAAAGAGGGCAGACATGGCGGACGGATGAGACCAATCTCGATGAGTCTTATACACGCAATGCTATCCGGCATTCCATAATCCCCTATCTTGAAAAACAGATCAACAGACAGGCAGTAAGGCACATGGCGGAAGTGTCTGCCGATCTGGATGAAACAGACCGCTTCCTGCGGGAAGAGGCCGGGCGGCGTGCGGCACAGTATGTCCGCCAGACGGATCAGGGTATCCTGATCAGCGTATCGCTCGCTGAACAGCCGGCTGTCATGCAGGGGTATATTTTGCTCGATGTACTGGAAAAAGCGGGAGGCTCGCGCAGGGATCTGGGACGCGAGCAGGTGAAACAGCTCAGGGAACTTTTCGGGCTTCGCGCGGGGAAACACATCGATCTTCCCTACGGGCTCTGTGCACGGAAGGAGCAGGAAGATATACGGATCATCCGGCGGCAGGAAAAAGAAACAGAAGAAGACCTGAAGAAGGTTCCGGATCCGCTTCCTGTCGCAGATACGGGAACGTATACATGGAACGGATGGCAGTTTCACGTGCGGTATATGCGCTTTTCCGCGGCGGACAAAACAGGAGGAGAAACGGTAGGTATTGACGATATCCCGCGAAAAAAGTATACGAAATGGATGGACTGTGATAAAATAAACGGAACTATCTGTATTCGGAGCCGGCAGGACGGAGACCGGCTGATCGTGAACGCGCAGGGCGGAAGCAGGAAACTGAAGGATTATCTGATCGATGAAAAGGTTCCCCGCGAAGAGCGG
>CACZSZ010000036.1 GCA_902783945.1 uncultured Lachnospiraceae bacterium | reverse complement strand
TATCAGATGGATCCGCCGAATGCCAGGGAGGCGGTCCGCGAGATCATGGATGATATTGAGGAAGGAACAGACATGATCATCGTCAAGCCGGCCCTGGCCTATCTCGACATTCTGAAGACCGTGAGAGAAAAATTTCTTCTGCCTGTCGTGACGTATAATGTAAGCGGGGAATATGCCATGGTCAAGGCGGCTGCTCAGAACGGATGGATCGACGAAAAGAGGGTCGTCATGGAAAATATGATTGCCATGAAGCGTGCCGGGGCCGACCGGATCATCTCCTATCATGCGCTGGATGTGGCCGGATGGCTGGCAGAGGATCAGTCTGATTAAATGTGGGGTGAGCATCAGATTTCCGGCAAAAGATGCAGATTTAAGCTTGTGAAAACACTATGTTATTCTTATCATAGTAGTTGACCATACGCTGACATCGAATGACGGACTTTCTAAAACGTGACACTGTAGAAGAGAACAGGACGGAACGGACCATTGGGAATGGAAAACAGCAGGTCATATTATACATATATATCAGCGAAAAAAAAGAATTCTCACAGTATTTCTGAACTCTGGCAATATCGTGATCTGGTAGCGCTCCTGACCCGGAAGGCGTTTGTTCTGACATACAAGCAGACAATCCTGGGACCGGCCTGGCTTATCATTCATCCGCTGCTGTCCAGTGCAGTCTATACCATCGTGTTCGGCCTCGTTGCGGGCATGTCGACTGCGGGAGTTCCCAAACTTCTGTTTTATCTCTGCAGTACCGCGATCTGGTCCCTTTTTTCACATTGTGTACATACAAATTCCGCTGCCTTTACCGCAAACGCAAATCTGTTCGGAAAGGTGTATTTTCCGCGCCTAACCGTTCCGGTATCGAATCTGCTTGTCGGACTGCTGAAATTCGGGATTCAGATGATTTTTGTTGCCGCAGTACTTGCGTGGTATGTGTTTCATGCACAGGTGACGCCGGAATGGAGGCTTTTCTGGATATTGCCGGTCCTCCTGCTGCAGATCTCTCTGATGGGGGGCGCAGTGGGTATCATTGTCTCCAGTCTCACGACCAAGTACCGTGATCTTGCGATCCTGGTATCTTTCGGGCTCCAGCTTTGGATGTACGCATCTCCGGTCGTCTACCCTGCAGAGCAGCTGCGGCAGGGCGGGCTTCTGCGGAAACTTCTCCTTATCAACCCGGTCACGGCTCCTTTTGAGATGTTCCGCAGGGTTTTCCTCGGGAAAGGAGTCTGGGAGCCGGGCAACTGGCTGTACAGTCTGGCGGTTACGGGGGGATGTCTGGTGCTTGGGATCCTGATCTTTGATCGCGTGGAAAGAACAGTTATGGATACGGTCTGAATGATGAAAAATAATTCTGAAGAAAACGGGACAGTGATCCGCGTGCGGAATGTCAGCAAACAGTACCGCCTTGGACAGATTGGCGGGGGAACCCTGCAGGGAGATATCCGCGAGTGGATGCAGAGAAGAAAAGAACAGAAAAAGCAGCAGCCGGGAGAGACGGCTGTGGTGAACCGCAGATTCTATGCACTTAAGGATATTGACCTGACAGTGACAAGAGGAGAAGCGCTCGGGATCATCGGCAGGAATGGAGCCGGAAAGAGTACCTTGCTGAAGCTTCTTTCGCGGATCACCGCACCCACCGAAGGCGAGATCGAGTTATATGGACGGGTGGCTTCCATGCTGGAAGTGGGAACAGGATTTCACGGGGAGATGACCGGCCGGGAGAATATTTACCTGAACGGCGCGATCCTGGGAATGTCCCGCCGGGAGATCGATGCGAAAATGGATGACATCATTGCGTTTTCCGAAGTGGAAGAGTTTATTGACACACCGGTAAAGCGGTATTCCAGCGGGATGTTTGTAAAACTGGGGTTCTCGGTTGCGGCACACCTGGACAGTGAGATCATCATTATGGATGAAGTGCTGGCTGTGGGGGATATGGCCTTTCAGCATAAATGTCTTGACCGGATGCGGAGCGCGGCACGCGCGGAGGGGCGGACGGTTCTCTATGTCAGCCACAATATGAGTACGATCAAGAGGCTGTGTGACAGATGCATCGTTCTGGATGAAGGCAGAATTATCTATAACGGGGATGTGGATACGGCCATCGGGATCTATACGGGCGGCAGCGGCGGCCTGCAGAAATACTGCGTGTTCGGGCCGGAACACCGTCCGTATGACGCCTACCTCCGGATCAACCGCAGGTTCAGTATCAATTCGCTGGAGGTGCTGGATAAAGAACTTCCTGATTATGAGGGTACGGAAATTCCCAGGCTCAGGATCACATGCACTTCTCAGCATTCTTTCCAGAACGTGGGATTTCGATTTGAGTTCTGGGCCGGAGACGGAACAAAGATCGGAACCATGCTGTCAGAGAATTTTGCAGAGATCCGGCCCGGTACCAGCGGGATAGAACTCCGTATGGATCTGGCACACCTGGCCGCAGGAGAATATCATGCAGATCTTGTTGCCTATCTCTTTGATGAGGACGGAAATGAAGATATTCTCGACGGTGTTTATCCGGGACTGGTATTAAATGTGCGGCGGGAAAGAAGCGGCGAAGAATATCTTGACTGGCATCATCAGTACTGGGGCTATGTGCGGCTGCACGACATACATATCGCGGATGTCTGTCCGGC
>CACZSZ010000035.1 GCA_902783945.1 uncultured Lachnospiraceae bacterium | reverse complement strand
CAGATGGTTGATGATGTGATCAGTCTGTTCTGTGAAGAGAATCTGGCCGAGATGGAAGATGAGGCTGCGGTAGAGGCGGAGACTGCGGATGACGCAGAGGCTGCGGACGAGGCAGCATGATCATATAACAATCTGATCTTTCGGGTTGATTATGTAAAGAAGAACAGGTATATGCGCTTCGGAGTATATGCCTGTTTTTATTATTTCATGATTAAATATCCTTGAAAATGATTAGAGTCAACTATATAATATTAAATGCGTATTATCATAATTACATTTGTTTAAGCGAGGAGGAAGGACTTATGACGTTGGGAAACAAATGGGCATTGTTTATCGGAGGAATGATTTTCGGTTCGGCAGGGTTTAAGATTCTGGCAAGCAGGGACGCACGTAAAGCGTATACACATATTACGGCCGCGTCACTCCGGTGTAAGGACGAAGTGATGAGAAATGTAGAGCTGGTACAGGAAAGCTGTTCCGATATTCTCGCAGATGCAAAACAGATCAACGCAGAGAGAGCAAAAGCGGAAGAAGCTGCCTATATAGAAGAAAGCGAAGAAGCATGAGATTTCAGATTCTGCATGAATCGCCTGGCAGGGTGCGGCTTCGTGCGGCCGTACACTCCATGAGCATGGCACAGGCGGATGTTCTGGAGGCCTGGCTTCGCAGACAGCCGGACGTAGACGAAGTGACGGTCCACGAACGTACCTGCGGTATTATCGTAAAGTATCATGGAGACCGCAGACTGTTATTTGAAAATCTGTCGGGGTTTTCCTATAAGACATCAGAACATATGGCGGACCGGCAGGTCCGCAGCAGCCGCGCATTGAATCGGAAGTATAAGGAAAAACTGGTTTTTCTTGTCATCCGGCACTATATAAAAAGCCTGTTTATTCCTGTGCCTTTCCGCAGGATCCTTACTATCTGCACGGTTCTTCCCCGGATCGTACAGGCAGTAAAAGTCCTGGCTTCGGGCAGACTGACAGTTGAAGTACTTGACGGTATAGCCATTGGGACGTCGCTGATCACCGGAGATCATGCCACTGCCGGATCGGTGCATTTCCTGCTGCATGCAGGAGAAATCCTGGAAGAATGGACACACAAAAAATCGGTCAATGATCTTGCAAGGAATATGTCTCTGCAGGTGGACCAGGTATGGCTGCTTGAAGAGGACGGCAGGAAGAGTATGGTCCCCCTCGGACAGATCGTTCCCGGGGACAGGATTGTCGTTCACACGGGACATGTGCTTCCGCTGGACGGAATTCTGGATCAGGGTGACGTCATGCTGAATCAGGCTTCACTGACAGGTGAAAGCGTTCCTGTCGCAAAACATCCGGGTGCGATGGTCTATGCGGGATCTGTCGTTGAAGAAGGAAACTGCGTGATCCGTGTCACGCATGCGACAGGCGAAAACCGTTACGACAGGATCGTCCGCATGATCGAAGATTCAGAACGTCTGAAATCCGGTGTGGAGACCAGGGCCGGCCGTCTGGCCGATAAGCTGGTGCCATGGTGCCTGGGAGGAAGTGTTCTGACCTGGCTGCTGACACGGAATGCCGCCAGAGCGATCTCTGTTCTGATGGTGGATTTCTCCTGTGCTCTGAAACTTTCCATGCCTCTCAGTGTCCTTTCTGCCATGCGCGAGGCAGGACGGCACAGGATCACGGTCAAGGGCGGCAAGGCCATGGAAAAGATCAGCGGGGCAGACACCGTGGTCTTTGACAAGACCGGTACACTTACCAGGGCATGTCCGACAGTCCTGAAAGTGGTGCCTTTTAACGGCGAAGACGAAGAGATGATGCTGAGGACTGCCGCCTGTCTGGAGGAACACTTTCCGCATTCCGTTGCCAGAGCTGTCGTACAGGCAGCGGCTGAGCGGGGACTCAGACATAATGAGATGCACAGTGAGGTGGAGTATGTTGTCGCGCATGGAATCGCCACGATGATCGAAGGTAAGCGGGCCGTGATCGGCAGCGCACATTTTGTTTTTGAAGATGAAAGCGTGCAGATCCTCCCGGAAGACCGGGAATGCTTCGACGCGCTTCCGCAGTCTGTTTCCTGGCTGTTTCTGGGTGTGGGCGGAATCCTTTCTGCGGCCATCGGGATATCCGATCCGCTTCGGCCAGAGGCGCACAGTGCAGTAGAAGCACTGCACAGGGTAGGAATAGAAAAAGCGGTCATGCTGACCGGAGATAATCCCAATACGGCACAGGCAGTCGCGGATCAGCTGGGGATCGACGATTTCAGAGCGGGGATCCTCCCCGAAGATAAAGCCGCTTATATCAAAACAGAACAGGAAACGGGCAGAATCGTGATCATGATCGGAGATGGTATCAACGATACACCGGCACTGTCACTGGCTGATGTGGGAATTGCCGTGGGAAGCGGAGCGGTCATTGCAAGGGAAATAGCGGATGTGACTATCGAGACCGAGGATCTGCGGGAGATCGCATGGCTGAAGAGCTTAAGTGACGCTCTGATGCGCCGCATCAACCGGAACTACCGCTTTGTCATGGGATTCAACGGCGCGCTGATCGTACTGGGCGCTTTCGGCATCCTTGCTCCTGCAGCGAGCGCGCTCCTGCACAATGCGTCAACCATATTGCTGGGGATGAATTGTCTTACAGGGCTGATAGAGGAAAAAACATGATGACGGTTGAATGGGGACTCCTGATACCCTTTATCGGTACAGCGGGAGGAGCCGCCTGTGTATTTTTTCTGAAAAAGGAACTTGGATCTGGTGTACAGAGGGCCTTGACCGGATTCGCAGCAGGTGTGATGGTGGCGGCGTCGATCTGGAGTCTGATCGTTCCTTCGATCGAACAGTCTGCGGATAAAGGGCGTCTTGCTTTCCTTCCGGCATTTACTGGTTTCTGGCTGGGAATACTCTTCCTTCTCCTGCTGGATCATATCATCCCGCATCTGCACAGAAGCATTGATCAGACGGACCAGGCGGAAGGCCCGAAAAGCAGGCTGAACAGAACAGCCATGATGGTACTGGCGGTGACGCTGCACAATATCCCGGAGGGCATGGCAGTCGGCGTGGTCTATGCGGGACTTCTCACAGGTTCTGCCAATATCACGTTTGGCGGAGCACTGGCACTTGCACTCGGCATAGCAATCCAGAATTTCCCTGAAGGAGCGATCGTTTCCATGCCGCTTTTCGCAGAGGGGAAAAGCAAACTGCGGTCTTTCTGGCTGGGTGTTCTATCCGGCGCAGTGGAACCGGTATCCGGAGGAGTGACCATCCTGATCGCCAGTGTGGTGATCCCCGCGATGCCGTATCTTCTGTCTTTTGCGGCAGGAGCCATGCTGTATGTGGTTGTGGAGGAGCTGATCCCGGAGATGTCGGAAGGCAGGCATTCCAAT